>JAEZPX010000141.1 GCA_023413275.1 Bacillota bacterium
CCCCCTGATTCTGAGCAGGTCTATTGCCTCCCTGATTCTGGGCAGGTCTATTACCTCCCTGATTCTGAGCAGGTCTATTGCCTCCCTGATTCTGGGCAGGCTTATTGCTTCCCTGATTCGTCGCATCCTTTTGCACTGCGTTCTTGTCAGATGCTCCGTCTTTGGACGCGTATAATTTCTTAACCTTTTCCACAGAATCCGCTTCCAAAACACTCATATGGCTGGATGCTTCAATCTCAATGCTTTTTAGTTTTGCCATTAAATCCTTATTTGTAACACCAAGCTGTTTTGCTAATTCATAGATTCGAATCTTTGACATTCACTACACCTCTACTTTCCAAACGAAAACCCGTTTTTCCCTTTTCATTCACGACCTTTTTCTTCTTCCGCTAACTCCATAAGCTTTTTTGCGAAGCCTTTATCTGTCACCCCAAGGATTGCCCGAAATTCATCACCAATCGCACTGCCCAAACTCACTTTATCCCCCATCTCGATGAGTGAAATTTTATAGTACGCCGCCGAATTATTGAATTTCTTTTTTGTATTTCCTGATGCATCCCCTGCTAAAATCAGCAACTCTGTTGTTTTTTGACGGATTGCATTTTCCACAGCCACTTCTCCGCCAACGACCTTACCGGCCTTTTTGCACAATCCTAAAAGAGAGTAAAATTTACTCATGTTCCTCACCACTCAATTCTCTCAAAAGCTGTTCGTATACCTCTTTGGGAACAGGAGTTTTAAAGGAACGCTCCAAACCTTTCGATTTTTGCGCCTTTGTCAAGCACTCGCTGCATGGGCATATATATGCACCTCGACCGGGTTTTTTCCCCGTTTTGTCCAAGGAAAATTCACCTTCATCATTACGAACAATGCGAATGAGTTCTTTTTTACTTTTCATTTCCTGACAACCGGTACATTTTCTAAGAGGGATTTTTCTTTGCTTCATACTATCATCCTCCCCGCTCTTATTCTTGTGTCAGTTCCTCTTCCTGCACTTCATCCATATCCACAGACTCTTCCAAGGCCACAGAATCCACAGGCTCTTCCGATATAAAGTTTGTTGCCTTAGCCTGTGTTTCACTCTTTATGTCAATTCTCCATCCGGTCAGTTTTGCGGAAAGTCTGGCATTCTGTCCTTCCTTACCGATAGCCAATGAAAGCTGATGATCAGGCACAACAATTTTTGCGCTTTGTTCATCTGCATTCAATGCAACCGCCAAAACCTTAGATGGGCTCAATGCCGCCGCGATAAATTCCTTAGGGTCATCGCTCCAATTGATAACATCAATCTTTTCTCCACCAAGCTCTTTTACAATGACGTTCACACGATAACCGTTTTGTCCAACGCAAGCGCCCAAAGCATCCACGTTTTTGTCCTTGGAATAAACAGCGATTTTTGTACGACTACCAGCCTCTCTTGCAATGCTTTTAATTTCAACGGTACCATCAAATACTTCTGGCACTTCTTGTTCAAATAAACGCTTTACCAACTCAGGATGGGTTCTGGATACAAAAATCTGGGGACCCTTTGTTGTCTGCTTTACTTCCAAAACATACACTTTCAAACGATCCATAAAGTTGTACTGTTCCCCGGGAATCTGCTCATTTGACGCCAAAACAGCATCAATTTTCCCCATTTGAACAATAATATTACGTCTGTCTCTTCTTTGAACAATACCTGTTACAACCTCACGTTCTTTTGTAATGTATTGATTATACAGAATTTCTCTTTCTGCCTCACGGAATTTTTGCACTACAACCTGTTTTGCAGTCTGTGCGGAGATTCGGCCAAAGTCTCTTGGGGTTACTTCTAAGTCAACCACATCACCCACTGTATAGTTGGGGTTCAAAACTCTTGCAGCTGCCAATAAAATTTCATTCTGTTCATCTTGAATTTCATCTGTCACTGTTTTTTGTGCATAACAAGCCACATTTCCAGTTTCTCTGTCGATCACTACCTTAATATTTTGACCACTGCCGAAGTTCTTTTTACAAGCCGAAACCAAAGATGCCTCAATGGCTTCAAAAATAATTTCTTTATCGATGCCCTTTTCCTTTTCAATCAAATTCAAAGCATCCATAAACTCCGCTCTATCCATTTTTCCTATTCCTCCTCTTAGCTTTAGAAGATCACTGCCAAGCGAACCCCGGCAACTTCCTTCTGTTCAAACGTAATAACCTTGTTTTCCTCGTCTTCAATGGAAATCACACCATTTTCCAACCCCAATAGTTTTCCCTGATATTGCTTTTGCCCGTTTAAGCCTTTATAGAGCTTAATATCAATCATTTCACCACGATATTTTTCAAAATCGGCATCTTTTTTCAATGGTCGGTCAATACCAGGAGAGCTTACTTCCAATATATATGCCTGCTCAATAGGGTCTTCTGTGTCAAGCTTTGCCTCCAATGCACGGCTTACGCCCTCACAATCATCAATATCCACGCCGCCTTCTTTATCAATATAAACCCGTAGATACCAGTTTGCACCCTCTTTTACGAACTCTAAATCAACCAATTCCAAATTTCTCTCTGCAATAATGGGCTCCAAAATCGGCAGTATTTTTCTATCCGTATTACTAACTTTCGCCATTCCCACACCTCTTTATAAAAATTTAGCCTATGCAATAACAAAGAGTGGGCATTTACCCACTCTCTCGTCCGCATACTATAAGTTTCTTTTTAGAGTATAACACCGTTTCGCCCCAAATGCAAGGACTTTCCTAATTTTTTCCGCTTCCCAAAGGCGTCCATCACTTAGAGCTTTGCCATTTTGAAAAAAGATATTCCGTAAATAGAAATAATTAATTTCGTTAGATTTTAATGCAACCCAAAATATTTTTATAGTCCTTGAAATATTCCCTTTTCAAATAATATGAGCAAGCAACGGCGTCAGTAATATAGGCAAAAACATAGCAGGTAAAAAGTTTAGAACCTTTAACTTGGTAATTCCTATAATATTAAGGCCTAAGGCAAAAATTAAGACCGAACCTACGCAAGTCATCTCTGCCACTACGCCATCCGTTAAAAAAGGAGCAACCACTTGCGCCAGCAAAACAATGCCTCCTTGAAAGATTAATACAAATACAGCAGAAAGCATTACTCCAATGCCCAGAGTGGAAGCAAATATCATAGAGGATATAAAATCCAGTACTGATTTTGTAAAAAGCATTTCATAATTTCCTGATAAACCCGCCTGCAAGGAACCTACCACTGTCATGGCCCCAACACAAAACAATAAGGAAGCCGCAATAAATCCCTCTGCAATGGAAATGCTACCATCTTGTTTTCTGAATTTTTTTTCTAATTTTTCAGCAAAGCCGTATAATTTTGCATCCAAATCTAAACCCTCACCAATGATAATGCCGATGGCCATAGAAATAATCAAAACTAAAGTATTGCTTCCTTTTAATGCACCTGACCATCCAATATATAATGTACAAAGTCCAAGGCCTTTCATCATGGTCTCGGAGATTCTTTCAGGGATTCCCTTTTTTAAAACCATGCCAATCCCACTGCCTAGTATAATTACAATCACATTGACAATAACGCCCAGCATACTTATCCCCCTATTCTTTATATAAACATTGAAAGTATACCATTTTTTGTAATGTTTGTCTATAAATACACTATTTATGTCATTTCAAAATAAAGTGCAAACAAAAATTTCCATTCTCTTCACCAGTCACCGTAATTTTTTCATAGCTATATAAAGGAAATGAGGCATTGATAAATACAAAAAACAGTGAGGAATTCTGTATTCCACACTGTTTTTAAACATAATATCTTCAGATTTTTTTGCATGAAATCTTTATAATAGTTGTCTCTGCTGGTGAAGCAGTCTTTTACCCTTGTGGAAATTCGAAAAATTGTTTTCTTCCTCTTGCTTATTCAAACTTTTTCATGTTAATGGGAGATAAACTTATTTTGCCATTCCTACTCCTTGGATTCCGTAATAGCTTTCTCTACCCGATCAACAATTTCTAATGCAAAATCAAAGGTATCACCTGAATAGTCTTCACCTAATTCTTCTCTTACCTGATCTAATGATTGAAGAACCTCCTGTTTTTCTTCATTGCTTAAATCATCTAGTCTTTTATTATTGTTATACACACAGCCGCTCATTGTACAAACAATACCCACGGCTAATACGATTAACAAACACCTTTTTAATTGACTTTCTCTGACCAAACTTAAAAAACCTCCTTAGATTCCAAATTTTGATAATGTTCCTAATGCAAAAATGAACAATACTGTTATAACTGCTGTGGATGCTATAATCGCAATGATTCCAATGGTTTTTTGCGTGGTATGACTCAGTTCCTTTTTTTGCTTAGGTTCAACTTGGGTATGGCTTTCCTGCCCAATCAAAATATAGTCAGCACTCACTTTATAAATCTCCATAAGCTTAATCACATTTTCAATTTCCGGCTTCCCTTGTCCGCTTTCCCATTTGGATACCGCCTGTCTTGAAATACCTAACATATCAGAAACTTGCTCTTGAGAATAGTTTGCTCTCTTTCGCAAATCGTACAGTCTTTCTGCCATGTTCATATTTATCGCCTCCTATAAAAAATGTAGCATAATTTATTCGTTGCACACCACCAACACCTGTTTAAACGTTGTAAACCATCCGTTGCAAATAAGAAATCTATGGTTGCACATCATAAAAACTGCGTATTGACGGAATTATCCTGACTATCTATACCTATTTGTTATGTCTTTATTAATTTCTACATAAAAGCATAGCATATATTGCGGCAAAGCTCCACTACCTCTATTTACAAACCAGACCATAATAAAAAATGAAATGGCATTCGTCAGCTAACAGTAGTATAATCCTCTGGCAATTTTCCTTCCAGTAGAATTTTTGTAGTTTTACAGCTTCATATCCTGCAAGAGATGCAGAAAGAAGTTCTCCATATCTTTTAAAATTACCGTGCCTGTCTTTTAGACAACTTCACTACATAAAAAATCCCCCAATAAAGATAATTTACAATTCATCGTAATCGTTTCATTGAAAACAACTATGAATATGTAAACATCCTGATTGGAGGATTACTAAGTGGGTGTAAAAAACTTGCCCTCTCAGATACACTTAAGTTTTATAATACTTTATTTAAGAAATCTTGAGTTCTTTTGTTTTTAGGGTTGCCAAATACAGCTTCTGGGGTCCCCTCTTCAACAATATAACCACCGTCCATAAAAATCACACGATCAGCCACTTCTCTTGCAAAACCCATCTCATGGGTAACAACTACCATGGTCATTCCATCTGCCGCCAGCTTTTTCATGACCTCTAATACCTCCCCAACCATTTCAGGGTCAAGGGCAGAGGTAGGCTCATCAAAAAGCATAATATCCGGTTCCATAGCTAAAGCCCTAGCAATTGCAACACGCTGTTGCTGACCACCGGAGAGATTCGCAGGATATTCAGTGGCTTTTTCTGATAAACCAACAGTTGACAATAAAGACAATGCCTTTTCCTTTGCCTGCTCTTTTGTCATCTTTTTGCGATCCACAGGAGCCAGCATAATATTTTCCAGAACATTCAGATGAGGAAACAGGTTGAACTGCTGAAATACCATTCCAATGTTTTCCCTAATTTTATTGATGTTGGAGCCTTTTGCAGTTAAGTCATTGTCATCAACAATAACGATTCCACCGGTGATTTCTTCCAGTCGATTTAAGCAGCGTAAGAAAGTACTTTTACCGGAACCCGAGGGTCCGATTAAACATACCACTTCTCCCTCTTTCACCTCAAGATCAATCCCCTTGAGAACCTCAAGTGCTCCAAAACTCTTTTTTAGGCCTTCTACCTTAACTTTTACCATTTGCCAGCCTCCTTTCGATCATTTGCGCTACCTTTGTCAGTATTGTAATCACAATGTAATACATCACTGCAATGACTGCATAGGTTTCAAAGCCGCGAAAATTTCTAGCAACAATGAGGTTGCCTTGGCGCATTAGCTCCGCACAACCAATGGTCGAAAGGATAGAGGTATCCTTTAACGTAATAATAAACTGATTTACCACCGATGGAATCACAATACGAATTGCTTGAGGCAAAATGATCTTTACCATAGCCACACCATAGGGCAGTCCAAGGCTTCTCGCCGCTTCCATCTGCCCTTTATTTACTGCCATAATACCACTGCGGAATATTTCCGATAAATATGCCCCTGCATTTAAGCAAAGCACAATCACCGCCGCAGAAAAAGGCTGAATCTTTATTTCCAAAACAGCGGGAATGGCAAAGTAAATAAAAACTGCTTGTACCATCAAGGGTGTTCCACGAATCAAGCTTAAATAGATTCCCGAGAAAACGTTTAATACTTTAATTTTAGAGATATTAAACATACAGGAAATAATACCTATTATCAAAGCCAAAATCAATGATAAAACCGTCATCTGTAGCGTTAAGGACATCCCTCGCAAAAGCTGAGGAAAAATCCCAATTGTATATTCAATAAAATTTGAAAAGCCATTCATAAGGCATTGCTCCTTACTGCATTTTATAAAAGTTTTTATTTCTGGATGTATTTATCCAAAATTTCCTGATATTTTCCATTTGCCTTTAAGTTTTCAAGGCCCTTGTTAAACATATCCAGAAGCTCTGTGTTCTTAGCCTTGTTCACTGCAAAGCCGTAGGAACTGCCTTGTTCCATGTCAGTTACCATCTTCAATTCTACGCCCTGGGTAATTGCATATCCCATTACAGGGTAATCTTCAAAACAAGCTACGCTGTTGCCGGACATAACATCCATATACATCGCGCTGGAATCATCAAAAGTTACAGTAGTGAAACCATACTTGTCCTTAATGGATTCTGCAAAAGTTGCACCTTCTGTTCCAATTTTGATTGCAACTGTTTTCCCTGCTAAATCCTCATAGCTCTTAATATCTTCATTGCTTTTTGCAATGCCCATGACAACACCACTGTCAAAATAAGGTGTAGAGAAATCAAATTTCTGTTGTCTTTCATCTGTTATGCTCATACCGGCAATCACGGCATCCGCCTGTCCTGCTTCCAAAGCCTGCACTGCTGCATTAAAGCCCAGAGGGTTCAGTTCATATGTAAAGCCTTGATCCTCAGCAATTGCTGCCAACAAATCTAAATCAATGCCAACATATTCCCCAGCCTCGTTTTGAAATTCAAAGGGTGCAAAGGTAGTATCCGTTGCAACAATATATTTCTTCGCCGCTTCAGGTGCTTTTGCTGCATCCCCATCACCGGCTTTGCTTGCATCACTGCCGCCGCACGCAGCCAAACCCATCACCATAGCAAATGCCATTGCAGTTACACTTACTTTTTTGAATAAACTCATTTTAAATCCTCCCTTTTTTGTTTTTACATGATTCTTATATGAATGCCGCACATGCAGCATGTCATAAAGCCATATTTATTTAAGCATGCCCAGCAAGGAACTACTGCCCAAACGCTCTGCCCCTGCCTGTAAAAAATCTTCCGCATCTTGTACGCTTTTAATGCCACCGGCAGCTTTAATTTTTGTTCCACCAAAAACATGCTCTGAAAACAGTTGTATATCCTCCAGCGTAGCACCGCCTTTGCTGAAGCCTGTACTGGTCTTAATATAATCCGCCTTAGATTGACTTACAACTTCGCACATTTTAATCTTTTCTTCTGGGGTAAGCAAGCAGGTTTCCACAATCACCTTCAAAATTTTCTCCCCACAAATATATTTTATTGCATTGATTTCTTGCAATATTTTGTCGTAAAAACCATCTTTAAACCAACCTAAATTGATTACCATATCAATTTCATCAGCACCGTTTTTGATAGCATCACCGGCTTCAAATACCTTCACCGCGGTGGTTTGATATCCGTTTGGGAAACCAATAACAGTACAAATTGGAACTTGTCCTTGCACAAAGGACGCCGCTTGGGAAACGAAGGATGGGGGAATACAAATTGATGCAGTTTTTTGTTCTATTCCTTCTTTGCATATTTCCACAATTTCCTGCCAAACAGCATTTTGTTTTAACAGGGTATGATCAATATGGTTTAGAATAAACTGTTTTTCCATCGTTTAACCTCCTTAGATTTATGCATTTTAAAATTATAGCACAAATAAAACCTGACAACAATGTTGTTTTTTCAATTGGTTCTTCACTTTTTTTCTATGAATTATTTTAATTAATTAAATTCTTACATATTTTACACTTATATATAAATGAAGATACTGAGATAGTATTTCATTTATTTTTTTATCTTTCTGTACTCCCTCTGAAAACACAAACTAAAACCCTTAAGTCATTCTTTCCAGTAAAATTCGATACTTAAGCTCTAACTCTTTTGTTCAATTGTTCAACACAAAAAAAGGGCTTACCGTTGCATTCTAACGGAAACCCCTTTGGTTTTTTGTAGTTACATGATATCACATACCTCATTTTATTGAAAAGATGCTTTTTCTATCTCCTAAATAATTATCAGAATATATTAGCTCTGTACATAAGTATTTATCACCTTATCATAAACACCATTTTCCATTATGTTTTTTAGCCCTTTATTAAACATTTCAAGTAACTCTCCATTCTTTCCCTTGGGAACTGCAAAACCATAGGGACTCTTCTTTTCTATGTCAGAAACAATTTTTAGTTCCACTCCTTGAGAAATCAGATATCCCATTACCGGATAATCTTCAAACAGAGCTTGACTATTTCCACTTATTACATCCTGATACACCTCATTAAATTCAGGGAAAGTCACAACTTCAAAACCATATTTATCTTTTATGGACTGAGCATAAGACTCCGCCTCCGTACCCAATGCAACCGCCACGGCAACCGTTTTTCCTTTCAGATCATCAAAACCTTTAATATCATGTCGAGTGGCATCTACCGCCATAACGATCCCACCCTCAAGATAAGGCTCTGAGTAATCATAAATTTCCTTTCTCTCGTCCGTAATGCTAATCCCTCCCATGGCAGCATCCACTTCTCCTGCCGCCAAAGCCTGTAGCATTTGATTAAATGTCATATGTACAAACTCATACTCAAACCCTTGATCTTTCGCTATTTCGTTTAATAAATCTATATCTATACCAACATATTCTCCAAATTTATTTTGAAATTCAAACGGGGCAAACAATGTATTTGTCGCGATAATATATTTTTTTGTTGCTTTGGGTGTATCACTGCTCTTTGTATTGTCTACGCTGATGGTTACCTTATGATTACCACCACAGGAAGCTAACCCAACGACCATAGCAAATGTTGCCAATATAGCCACTACTTTTCTTAATTTTACCATCTCCTAATGCCCCCTACTATGTATAAAATATCTTTTAAGAAGCTCTTTCGAAATTATCAGCAAATAGATTAATATTTTGTGACATAACATAATTTGAAGTGCCACTTTACATCTATGCAAACGGATAACATTTTTAAAAAGAGTGATCAATTTATAAAAACCAGTCAGCAGCTTTTGTCTTATTCTAAACTTCTGTGTTATAATAGCTTATGAGATTTTTGGTAAATTATTCTTTGTTTTACCATACTATCTTACTATGAAACTCTACTTTATTATTTTTAAAAATGTCATTATCTCTCTATATTTTAATGGAAAATGAGATCGGCACTTTGTTTTTTGAGAAATCGACTCCTATTACATAAAAAAAGCCCGATTGCTCCTCATGGATATATCCTTTGAGGAACAATCGGGCTTTATTCTTATAGAAAGCCTAGTGTGAATAGCTTTTCAACTTCTTACATTTTCAAACAAGGAGCTAATTAAGCCTCTGTTTCAACAGCTTCCGCTGCAACTTCTTCAGCTGCTTCTTCTGCAGGAGCTTCTGCCTGTCTCTTGGAAAGGCTGATTTTTTTCTGCTCTGTATTTACCTCAAGAACTTTTACGCTGATAACCTGACCAACCTTCAATTCATCTTCAGGCTTAACAACGTGCTTGTTTGCGATCTGTGAGATATGTACCAGACCATCTACGCCGGGTTCCAATTCCACAAATGCACCGAAAGGTACCATACGAACAACCTTACCCTCAACAATTGTACCAACAGCATATTTCTCAACTGCAAGATTCCAAGGGTTCATGCTATTATCTTTCAAGGAAAGGCTGATTTTTCCTTTTTCCTTGTCAACATCTAAGATAAGAACTTCTACTGCCTGACCTTCTTTTAAAACTTCCTTAGGGTTGGTGATTCTGCCCCAGCTCATTTCGGAAATATGGATCAAGCCATCAACACCGCCCAAGTCAACAAATGCACCAAAGTCAGTCAATCTGCTAACCTTACCTGTTGCCTTTACGCCAGCTTCGATGGAAGCAAACAATGTAGCTCTCTTTGCACTGATTTCTTTTTCAACCAATGCTTTTCTGCCACCAATAATACGACGTTTTACTCTGTCCATTTCAATGATATTGAAATCTAATTCCTGACCTTTGAAAACGCTTAAATCTTCAATAAATCTATTTGAAACCTGAGAAGAGGGAATAAATACTCTTACGCCGTTTACAACTGCGATTAAGCCGCCCTTTACAACCTCAGTTACTGTACCTGTAACAACTGATTTCTCGTTGAAAGCTGCTTCAATTTCCTCCATGCCCTTCTGCGCTTCAATACGCTTTTTGGACAAAAGAACATTACCGTCGCCGTCGTTTACACGAACTACAAATACTTCAATCTCATCTCCGGGCTGAACTAATTTACTAGGGATTACTGTGGGATCACCGCTGAATTCGCCTCTAGGAATAACACCATCGGACTTATAGCCGAGATTCACAGATACTTCCTCGTTAACAACCTGAATTACAGTGCCTTTCACAACATCGCCTGTATGCAGAGTAACGAGAGATTCTTCTAACATTTGTTCGAATGAAATTTCCTCACTTCCTCCTAAATTTTGTACTGCATTGTCAAATGCTTCGCTCATAGTAACAACTACCTCCTTAATTATTGCAGGTGGTGTAGACGCACCCGCAGTTATACCTATTTTATCATTCTTTGAAAAATTATTCAACACCAAATCACAAATTGTTTCAATGTGAACGGTATTCTCGCAATTTTTTCTGCAGATTTCCACCAATTTTTGGGTATTAGAGCTTTTTTTGTCGCCTATGACAATCATTTTGTCAACATTTTGTGATAACGACACAGCTTCCGCTTGTCTCTTCTCCGTTGCAGAGCAAATGGTGTTGAATACCAAAAGATGAATATTTTTCTTTTTCAATTCCGCCACAATTTCATCAAAACGACTTTGACGGAAGGTTGTCTGCACCACAATAATATATTCTGCCCCATCTTGCAAATCCAATGCAGTGGCTTCTTCCGGTGTTTCAATGATTTTTGCGGCATTTTCACACCAGCCGTTAATCCCAACCACCTCAGGGTGCTGACTGCTTCCCGCAATAATAATTCCTTTGTTTGCATCGTGGTTTTCCTTCACTATGCTATGTATCTTTTTCACAAAAGGACAGGTTCCATCAACCACAGGAAGTCCTTTTTCCTCCAATGCATCATAAAGGACCTTTCCAACACCATGGGAGCGCACCAAAATTGCACCTTCAAAGATATTATCCAGATTTTCAATAATGGCAAGTCCCTTCTTCTCTAAATCTCCCGTCACTTCCTTATTGTGGATTAACGGTCCATAAGAATAGGTTTTTTCTTGATTTTCTATCTGTTGATAGGCCATCTCGATGGCTCTTTTTACACCAAAACAAAACCCAGCAGACTGGGCAACTGTAATTTTACTCATAGCTTAACCTTCATTTCCTGCACTCTGCCCATGATCTTTTCTGTAATCTCTTCCATCAAATCAGTGGTGATTCTTGCGCCACGGTATTCTTCTAAAGTCATTGGTTCTCCGAATTCTATCCTGATTTCTGAACGGAACTTATAATTTCCTGAAATTGCCACAGGAATTACCGGTGCATCTCCCTTTAGTGCAAACATGGCAACGCCCGCTTTTGCAGCTTTATCTTCCCCTTCTTTTACTCGAGTTCCCTCAGCAAAAATACCCAGCAATTCTCCGCCTTTCAGCACATTTATGGCTGTTTTAAAAGCTTTCATATCCATCACCGCTTGACGATCTATGGGGAATGCCTGTAAATTACGCAGCAATGCCCCTAATAATTTATTCGTAAAAAGCTCTTTTTTTGCGATATATCTTGGTAATCTATCCAAATATACTGCCATAGTCAATGGATCAAAATTACTAATGTGGTTGCAGCAAAGTACCCCATTGCCTTCTTTGGGTACATTCTCCTTTCCCACAATAGTCACTTTAAATAAAACTTTAAAGAGAATCTTTACGATTACTTTTATAAAAGGATATAAGTTCATACCCACACCTCCCCTAGTTTTTCTTGCACAATGGATAATATTTTCTCTACAGATTCCTCAATGGACATTTTCGTTGTGTCTAAATAAACTGCATCCTGTGCTTTGCGCAAAGGATTGTGCTGGCGGTTCATATCATTTTCATCCCGCTGAATAATTTCCTTACGCACAGCCGCAAAGTCAGGGTTTTCCCCCTTTGCTTTCAGCTCTCCCATGCGACGCATTGCTCGCTCATCCACACCGGCATCCATATAAATTTTCACTTCTGCTTGGGGTAATACATACGTACCAATATCTCTGCCATCCATAACAACGGAATTTTCTTTTGCCATCGCCCTTTGCATATCTCCAAGTTTCTGACGAACGGATTGAATCATTGCTACCACGGAAGCCCCTTGTCCAATTTGCTGCGTTCTTATTTTATCGGTAATGTCTTGGTTTTCCAGAAAAATTCGTTGCCCTTCCTCTGTAGGCTGAATTTCTAAATGAATCTCCTCAAGCAATGACAAAACTGCCTTTTCATCTGAACAATCTACTCCCTTTTGTAAACAATCATAAGCCACACCTCGATACATGGCTCCTGTATCCACATAAATAATGCCTAGTTTTTTTGCAACAACCTTAGCAACCGTACTTTTCCCCGATCCTGCAGGTCCATCCACCGCAATGGCAAACTTTTTCATGCCGATTCCTCCAATCATTGTGAAAGCACTTCTTCTCCTGCCGCATAACCGCTGGAAAAAGCAATTTGCAAATTATAACCACCGGTATAAGCATCCACATCCAAAACCTCTCCTGCAAAATGCAAGTTTTTCACAAACTTACTTTCCATGGTGGCAGGGTCAATCTCATCCACAGAAATTCCGCCGCAAGTGATTACGGCCTCATTAAAGCCAGCCGTACCCGTAATGGTTAATGGCAGTCCCTTTAATAAAGAAAGAAGGTTTTTCCGTTCTTCCTTTGTAATACTATTTACCTTTTTATCTCCGGCAATACCGGAAAGCTCAGCAATCACCGGAATCAGCTTTTGCGGCAGTAAATCGCCCAAGGCATTGATAAAATCACGATTTGTATATTTCTCAAAATCTCTGAGCAAACGCATGTCCAGCTTCTTTTCATCCATAGCAGGCTTCAAATCAATAAAAAGCCGATACCCTTCGTCAATAGAAAACAGGATGTGTCTGCTGGCACTTAAAATCACAGGCCCTGAAACTCCATAATGGGTAAAAAGCATTTCACCAAATTCCTCAAAAACAGTCTTGCCTTTATTATTTTTAATTTTTATAGAAATATTTCGCAGGCTTAACCCCATTAAGTCTTTGCACCACGCCTCCGCCGCTTTTAAAGGCACCAGCGACGGGTATAATTTGGTCACATGATGACCAACTTTTTTTGCAAAGCCATATCCGTCTCCCGTTGAGCCTGTTGCAGGGTATGATAATCCTCCCGTGGCTACAATCACTGCATCTGCTTCAATAATAGTACCTTTTTTTAAACGCACACCAACAGCCCTTCCGTCAGAAACCAATATTTCCTCCACAGGGCTGTCCAAGTGCTGTTTTACCTTATTCTCACGCAAATACTGTTCCAACGCAAAAACCACATCCAAAGACTTATCGGAAATAGGGAAAACACGACGTCCTCTTTCCACCTTTGTTTCCAGCCCTAGGCGATGAAATAGTCCTTGGGTTTCACTGCTATCCAGACGATAAAAGGAACTATACATAAAATAGGGGTTTCCCGGGATATTCTCTAACAGTGTCTCAACATCACAATCATTGGTTAAATTACAACGGCCTTTTCCCGTAATTAAAATCTTCTTACCAAGCCTGTTGTTCTTTTCAAATAAATGCACTTCGTGTCCACGGCTTCCAGCCTTACCTGCCGCAATCATTCCGGCAGCACCGCCGCCCACTACGATAATTTTTCCCATATCTTCACCCGTTTTTCAGTAATTCCGCCATTTCCAAATGGGCCTTGTCATTCAAGGTCATTAAAAACATTTGGTCCTCCGGAGTAATATCAATCATAGAAATAGATGTATTTGTCAGCCACATCCTGCGGTACATATTCAAATCCAACCCTAATAATTTAATTATAAGAACACGAAGCAATCCCCCATGAGAAACGATAGCAACACGCTGTCCTCTGTGCCTTTTTATAATTTCTTGAAAACCTGCCAAAGAACGCTCAGCTACTTTATGAAAGGAGCCTTCTCCCGGCATAGTGTGGGCAAAGGGATCATCAAAAAAATCCGTATAAGGCTTACCATATTTTTCTGTTAATTCTGCAACGGTATGGCCTTCCCATTCCCCAAAATTAATTTCCTTAAAATGCTCGTCCATGATCAGGGGAAGTTCCTTTTGTTTTGCAATAGGTTCCGCCGTAGCAACAGCCCGCTTCAAGGGTGACACATAAATGGCATCAAGGGGCATATACTCAAATCGCTTTGCCAAGAGTGCGGCTTGCCATTTACCTTCCTCAGAAAGCTCAATATCTGTCCACCCTTGATATCTTCCGCCTTTATTCCATTCCGTTTCACCATGACGAATTAAATATAATCTTGTTTTATCCTGCTTCATATGAAATCATTCCTTTTTTTCAAATATCCTAAGGGAATACCGCCAATTCAACAAGGCATCAACCGTTAATACTAGAGTATTGCCCTAGCTATATATTATACGGTATTGTACTTGTCCTTTCAATAAAAAATGCCCCGAAAGCATCTCCTTGCGTTATCAAACCCATCATCAAAAATTTGTAATTGGGTTCAAAAGCCACAGCGGATGTTCCGGAGCTTACTATTTTCAAAATCAACACTTTAAGACGAATGATGCCTTGATTTCTCCCATGACTTTTATATAACCATAAAGCTTATAAGCTTTTTAAATACTTAACTTCCTTTTGGGTAAGATGACGATATTTGCCTTTGGGCAAATCCCCCATTGTCAAATCCCCAGTGGCAACACGTTTTAACTGGGCAACAGGATGCTTAATGGCTTCACACATTTTACGCACCTGTCTGTTTCTGCCCTCATGAATAATAATTTCCACAGTAGATTGACGCTCACCCTTTTCTAAAATTTGCATTTTTGCAGGCTTGGTTTGTTTCCCGTCAATTACAACACCACGGCGAAATTTCTGTAAATCCATATCATCAGGTGTTCCGTACAGCTTCGCTATATAAGTCTTATCCACATCATGCTTAGGATGGGTTAATTTATATGTCAAATCTCCATCATTTGTTAAGAGTAACAAACCCGAGGTATCATAATCCAATCTACCCACAGGAAAAATTCTTGCTTTCACATCTCTAATCAAATCCATAACGCCGGGACGGCCAAATTGCTCCTTCGCTGTAGTTACATAACCCTCCGGTTTATGAAGCATAATGTATACCAGCTCTACTTCCTTTGTGCTGACTTCTTTATCCAGATACAGTACCTCATCCTTTTTGGGGTCAATTTTGGTACCTAACTCCGTTATTACCTTTCCATTTACCTTTATTTTTCCCGCTGCAATCAGTTCTTCAGCCTTACGGCGAGATGCAACGCCTGCTTCCGCTAAAAATTTTTGAAGTCTTTCTTCCATACTGTTCCTCCGTCTTTATCTCATTGGAAACAGTATACCCTACAAATTGGGGAAAGTCAAAAAAACTCTGACAAACCGTTGATTTTATGAGGATTAGGAAGGTACTGGTAAATAGTGTCCAGTTGTAAAAAGCAGTTGCACTTACCATTGGGTATTTCACGCTTTCTAAAAGTATCCAACTTTAGTTTTGAAAGCTAGATAAGCCATAGACTTATCCTGAAAACCATGTAATCCAATTTTCGGATAAATAGGATAGCCAGTCTGCTAAGGTGTATGCAGGAGCAGTCTGATCCGCTAAAATAGGAATTTCCGCCAAAACCTCATCCTTTAGCTTTAGTTGGGCATTTCCCAACTGCTGTCCCGCTTGCACAGGCGCTTCAATGCTCTCAGGCAAAGAAATACTAAGCTGAATGGCATTCTGTTCCTCCTTAGAAAATAAACCTTGATATCCATCCTGCAAAACAGCATTTACTTCCCCCACTTTGGAGTGAAGCATAGATACTTTTCCACAAACCTGGCCTTTTTTTGCTGCTTCAAAAGGAAAAAAGGTGTCAAACCCATAATTCATAATCGCCTTTGTATCTGACCATTTCTTCTCTTTTCCGCTGCTTCCCCAGCCACTGCCCAAAACCGCACTAACCAAACGAACCCCATTTTGCTCCGCCGCTCCAACAAAGCAGTGTCCCGCTTTATTGGTATAGCCAGTTTTTACCCCCAATGCTCCCTTATATTCCTTTAGAAAGCGATCGGCGTTGGTAACCTCACACTGCCTTTTCCCCGTAACTTCTTCAATGGTGATGGAGGGTTGAGCAATCACATTACAAAACTTCTCATTTTTCAATGCATACGCCCCAATTAAGGCCATATCCTTAGCAGTTGAATGGTGCTTGGCAAAAGGGATTTGACTGTCTAACCCGTTGGGAGAGCCAAAAACGGTGTCCTCCGCACCAATTTCTGCAGCTTTTTTTGTCATCAGCTGGCAAAATGCCTCTACACTGCCGGAAACATGTTCCGCCAGTGCCACAGCCGTATCGTTATAAGATCGCATCATCATAACAGAAAGCAAATCTCCAACCTTCCATTGCTCCCCTGCCTTTAAATCCATATGTACCTCCGGTTGATTCGCGGCATTTTTGCTCACCGTCACCACATCATCCAGATTCGCATTTTCCAAAACTAAAATAGCAGTCATAATTTTTGTTGTGCTTGCCATGGCCAATGGCTCCTCTGCATTCTTCCCCCATAATAAACGACCTGTCGTGCCATCTACCAAGGCCGCGCCCTGTGCGCCTACGGAAGGCTCTGCTCCATAAGCAATGGAACAGCATAAAAAAAGCAGGAGAACCAAGATTCCCGCACGCCTCATGTGCATCACCCCTCTCCTGCTATGTTTATTCAGCTTTTTTTCATTTCATACAAAAAATGAATATATTTCAAACAATCACCAACGATTAAGTGAAGGAGCAAATTGCCTTAGTCTCGTAAAATGTTGACTTTGGAAATATGATTGTCCTGCATCTCCAGCACCAACCATTCACTGTCAATGGAAATCAAGCCCCGCTCTGGTCCCAAGTAATAAACCATGTTGTTTTCCGTCTTAAAATACTCTGTATCCGTAGAATTCCCCAGCAATGAAATAACTTCTTCTTGGGTCATCCCCACTAATTCATATTTTGAGAGTAAATCATCCACCATATCTACCCTTTTTTCAGGATACTTCTGCCAGCTTCCAGTTGAAAACCTATGTATAAGAATATTTCGACCAAATAAAAACAGTAGAACAAAACCGATAAGTAACGGTGCTCTAAATCTGAACATCATGTTGTTCATGCTGTACCTGACCTTCCTGTATATCACCCAGTGGCGGCAGCTCTTTTATACTCTTAAACCCAAAATACCGCAAAAATTCATTGGTTGTTCCAAACATAATAGGCTTACCAGGAGAATCCATCCGCCCCACCTCGCAAACCAGTTTTTTCTCTACCAGTTTGCTCACGGCATGCTCTGCGCTGACACCACGAATCTCCTCAATCTGGGCACGGGTAATGGGTTGTTTGTAGGCAATGATTGCCAATGTCTCCAGCAAAGCTTGCGTTAATCCTTGTCTATTGGGACTTTTATACATATTTCTTATATATTCAAAGCACTCCCCAGCAGTACACATTTGATAAGAGCCATCTAGTTCCACAATGCGAATGCCTCGTTTTTCACTTTCATATTTATCCGCCAAAGTATGAATTATAGCTTTTGCCGTAGCCTTGTCCATCTCAATGGTCTGGGCAATTGCCGATAAAGGCACTGCCTCTCCGGAAATAAACAGCAAAGACTCTACTACCGCTTCCAACTCCGATAATCTCATGCACTATCCCTTCCGTCATATTTTGTTATGGTAATTTCTCCAAAATTTGTAGTCTGAAAAATATGTACCTCTTTTCGCTTTATCAATTCCAACAAAGCTAAAAATGTAACCACCTTTTCCATTTTGTCTGCATTCTTTCGAAAAATAGTAAAAAAGGTGGATTTTGGTTGTAAAATCAACATATCCCGAATATAGTCCATCTTTTCTTGTACCGTAAAGATATCTCTGGGAACGCCTTTAAAGGAGCTGCGAACATGATCCACTTTGGTTTCTTTTCTGTCCATCACTTGGCGAAAAGCAAGGTATAAATCCTCCATGGTTACGCCCTGTAAAAATTCCTCCAACTCCTGAGGTTTCTTCCCTTTTAACTGGGCTACCGCCTTATCTGCTTCCTTGAAAAGAATCAAGGCTGCCTCTTCCTCTCGCTGACGCCAATCCTCAGTTACTTCTTTAATTTTCTTGTATTCCAAAAGTTTTAAAACCAGTTCTTCTCTAGGGTCTGGGCCTTCTTCTGCTTCATTCTTCGGCTTAGGTAAAAGAAGCTTGCTTTTGATTTCCAACAGTGTCGTTGCCATGACCAAAAACTCACTCATACCATCCATATCCCGATCTTCCGCCAAATCCAAATATGCCAAATATTGATCCGTCAAACGGGCAATAGGAATATCATAAATATCAATTTCGTTCTTCTCTATCAGGTGATACAAAAGGTCTAAAGGCCCCTCAAAGGCATCTAATCGAATTGTAATTTGCTCCAATTTTCACACCCTCTGCTCTACAGAATCAAACCCATTATCTGAATGATGATATTAATAATCGCACTAAAAAAACCGCCTGCTAAACCTACAAACAGCAAAAGCAAAAAAATCAATTGAATCATTTTTTCATATTGCAAATATTGAAAATATCTATTGGCAGGAATGGTTACCGATAATACCTTTGCGCAGTCCATGGGAGCAACAGGCAAAATATTATATACCGCCAAACCTACGTTGTAATAACAAAGATAGTTAAAAAGCATGGATAAATACAAATTGCTATGAAAAATTTTGCTTTGCAAAATTAAAAAAATAAAGCCTAAAACCAGATTCACCACAGAAGGCATTAACGCCACCAAAAAGGTATCTCTTTTTCGGTTTTTATAATATAATGCACTGGTCTCTACAGGTTTTCCCCAGCCAAAACCACCGCTGTAAAACATTAATAAAAATCCAATGGGTTCAAAGTGGTTGAAAGGATTTAATGTTAAACGTCCTTTGTTTTTAGGCAGGGTATCGCCCAATGCTGATGAAACTGCAGCCCTTGTAAATTCATGTATGGTTGTTGCAACAATAATTCCAGGGATACTAAATAAAAAAATCAAAAAATAATTCATTCTCTCAAAATTCCTTTCCAAAAATTCCTTCTTTTCTTTTTTTATGATAACAGAAATTCAAACACCAGTCAATTTTACCTTTATTACAATTTTCTTGCAAAGCTTACTTGACAAAAAATGCAAAGCAAACTATACTAAAAGCAAAGTTAGCTTTGCAGAAAGGAAGGATGCCATGATTACACGTATTGCAGAACTAAGACGCCAACAAAAACTGTCTCAAGAAGACTTGGCAAAAGCCGTTGGCGTAACTCGCCAAACAATCACCTCATTGGAAGTGGGCAAATATACAGCTTCACTAGTGCTTGCCCATAAAATTGCATGCTTCTTCAATTTAACCATTGAAGATATATTTCTGTTTGAAGAGGAGGAAAATCTATGAAAACCATGCCCTTTGAAAAGCGTTTAAATATGCGCCTCTCTGTAAATATTGGCTGTATGATTTTTTCTGCCGTTTTGCTTGTCATTGCTTTTGGCTTAAAAAACTTTGAAGCAATAAGACCAATGTATACAGGCAACTTTATTGGTCTTTTTGTAATCTCGTTGGTTTTATATCTAAAGAATAAAGCATTGAAAAAAGACTCTGAAAAAATGAAAAGCATAGAGCTTTTAGAAACAGACGAAAGAAATGTTTATATCCTTCGAGTAAGCTATACCATCTTCACATATGTCTCTATGGGTATTCTGTATGTGTCTATGCTAATTGCAGGTTTTTTCTCAACTACTGTTTACTATACCCTTGAAACCTTGCTTTGCATGGATCTCATCTTAGTTCTTTTGATTCGTAAACTTGTTGAAAAGAAATATTGATATTATCATCAAATCAAGACTTTTTATGAAGATTTAAATAGCTAATTTTCGTTACACTCTAAAAAACGGGACTCTCGTTTCTTCAATCACTTTCGTGACTTACTATATGTCATAAATAAAGAAGGGGTTGTGAAACAAATTGTTTCACAACCCCTTTTACCTTAAAATCAAGACCTTTTGAAGCGTTTATTTATATTGCCTTACATTTAGTTGGTACGGCTTTAAAATATCTGTCAACCATTTCTCATTCTCGCCTCATACACCTTTTCCATATAAGGTACCGAAACGCCTAACTCTTGGGCTAATTTGTAACCTCCACCTACCACCCATTCAAATTCTGTTTCCTCTTTTCCATCACGAATATCCCTGTATAAAGAAGAAATAGTTTGAGGTGGAAGTGTTAAAAAGTGCTGATAATACTTCTCAGGCATTTCTTCCAAGCCTGTGACCCCTGATGCCTTTGACAAACGGAGAATATCCTCATAAATACCCCGTAAAAACGCTAATTTATCATCATCTTTTTGAATGTCTCCCGCTTCACAATCATAGTAGATGAATGCACAGCTATTTCCGCACATCATGGCGTACTTTTCCCAAATGCTCATCATAATATTTTGTCCGTAATCAGAAGGTAAACCTCCCTCATTGAGCATTGCAACAAGCTGTTTTGCCTTTTCATTTTCTTTTCCGTCAGCAAAGCCTATACCGATACGCAAAAGCTCTCCACGGTTAATCACATGCCCTGTTTTCACAATATTCGAAAAACAATAAATAAAGCTGTCACTAATGACACCCTTTCCATTTAGCCAATGTGAAATGTATCTGGAAGTCATAATGCCATTTTGCAATGGAACAATCAGGGTTTTTTCCCCTATGATATCTCTATACTTTTGACAAGCTGTCTCCAAACCATAGCTTTTACTGCAAAGAAACAAGACATCTACCAAACCGATTTCCTCGGGATCATCAGACACCAACCCTGGACTAATTCTTTGATTTCCCAATTTCTCAGACTCCAGAAATAAACCATCTTGCTTCAGAACCTTTTTTGTTTCTCCTCGGGCAATAAAAATCAAATTCTTTTCATATTTCTTTAATGCCCCGGCAACGGTGGCTCCTACCCCGCCAAGTCCTAATATTGCAATTTTCATTGTATCCCCCATTTCTTTCGGCTCACTAATATCGTAGAGGAATATCCGATAGGGTAACAGGAATATTATCCAGACCTTGCCCCATCAAAAAGGATCGCATTCCCCGCACAGCAATATCACTGTTATTTTTTGCGCCAACCGTTACGGAAGTCAATGGAATTGGCGTTGCAAATCCATCCAGCTCCACCATAATGTATGGTAAAAATATCTGCTTTAGAATTCGAAATCTGGGTTGGCCTCCCCGATCAGTCCGCAAGGGAGAAAATACAAAACGATATTCCTCTTCTCCTTTAAAAAATTCGCTTTTAAAAAACATGGCATAAACAGAGCAAACCATGGCCATGTCGCCACCAATTTCCAGCAATGCTTCATCACCGATGTCTGCATTTTCTTCATAAATAGTATCCAATTCAACGAAACCATCGTTCACACCCCTGCGGACACAAGCAATTAGCGCATCTAAGAGACAGGAAATTTGAACCTCTTCACTATAAATGACCGTTCCATGCAAAAATGACCTGCCTGTAAATCCTTGTACCAGCTTATCATAATCGAAGCCAAGACAATACCCTCTAAAATCAGTAAATTCAGCCCAAAGCAGTGCACTATTATCCAGCTTGGAAAAAGAAATCACATAAAAGCTTTTGTCCTCATGATCTGGTACACATACTGTTTGGCAAGAAGGCGTGATAATCGCAAGCTCATCCATCTCCGCCTTTATAATTTTATACAGCCTTCGTCCCAAATCCTTATTTACAATATAAGTGTCAATTACTTTTTCTAACACCTCTAGAGAATACAAAAATTCAAGCTTGTCATTTAAAAAGTCACTTTTTGTGGCAATAAATTGTCTATTTTCAATTATGCCTTGAACCCCTTCCGCAGTGGTATAGTGATACAATTTATCACCTTTATCACAAAGGGGCACGCGCACCCAATCATCTAAATATTTTGTTGTTCTATTTGCTTCCACCAAACATCCTCCATTACTGTCTTATTTGCCCGTTTCCATAAATGATGTACTTCGTCGTAGTTAACTCCTTCAGCCCCATGGGCCCCCTTGCATGGAGCTTTTGGGTACTGATGCCAATTTCTGCTCCAAAACCAAATTGTCCCCCATCCGTAAAACGGGTAGAAGCATTCACGTATACTGCCGCAGCATCCACTTCATTTAAAAAACGTTGCGCATTGGAATAATTTTCTGTAAGAATTGCCTCGGAATGCCCCGTGGAATATTTACGAATATGACTGATGGCTTCCTCTAAATTAGCCACCACTCTGGTAGATATAATATAATCCGTAAATTCCGTAGCCCAATCTTCCTCCACTGCGGGTACAGACCCAGAAATAAGGGAACAAGTCGCTTCGTCTCCACGAATCTCAACGGCTTTCTCCTGCAAAGCCTTTCCTACCAAAGGGAGAAACTTTTCTGCAATCTTTTCGTGCACCAAGAGACTTTCACAGGCGTTGCAAACACCGGGACGCTGGGTTTTGGCATTCAACACAATAGCCACCGCCTGATTCAAATCCGCAGTTTCATCCACAAAAATATGACAGTTACCAACGCCTGTTTCGATTACGGGAACAGTACTGTTTTGCACCACACTTTGAATCAAACCCGCACCGCCCCGAGGAATCAATACATCCAAATATCCATTGAGACGCATCATTTCATTGGCGGTTTCCCTTGAGGTATCAGGCACCACCTGCACAATATCTGCTGGCAGTCCTACCTCCTCCATAGCCCTACGGAATACCGAAACAACAGCTTGATTGGTGCGGAAGGCCTCTTTGCCTCCCCTTAGTATAACCGCACTACCCGCCTTTAAGCATAAACCAAAGGCATCGGCAGTAACGTTAGGTCTGGCTTCAAAAATAATTCCGATTACACCCATAGGCACTCTCTTCTGCCCAATGATTAACCCATTGTCTAGGGTTTTCATTGAAAGTACTTCCCCAACAGGGTCATCCAAAGCTGCAACTTGACGAAGCCCTTCCGCCATTTCTTGAAGCCTTGCCTGTGTCAAAGTCAAGCGGTCAATAAAAGCACCCTTGATGCCCGATGCCAGTGCATCTTCCACATCTATCTGATTGGCTGCAAGAATCTCTTTCTCAGCCGCTAAAAGAGCCTCCGCTCCATGGCATAGGGCATCATTTTTTTTCGGTGTGGATAATACCGCTAATACAACGGATGCATCCTTTGCTTTTTGTCCCATTTCAGTCAAAATACTCATCATTAAAAACCCCCTATCAAACTGTCTTCCGTTATAATACAATCAACGGGTTTATCAAATGCTTCCACTTGTAAATCAAAATCCATAACCTGAAAAGAAAACGCCACAGCAATTTTAAATATACTAGGATATTTCTCAAAAAAACGGTCGTAAAATCCACCGCCATAACCATAACGGTTTCCTTTTTGATCAAAAACACTGCCTGGAACAAGAAAAACATCCGTTTCCTTTGGAATGACACTTTCTTCCTTTTCTTTTTCCGGCTCCATGACACCAAATCGACTTTTTTTCAGTTCCGAAAATGAATCAATGGGTACAAAATACATTTCTCCTTTTGCTTTTGCAATGGGAACGGCAACCTTTTTTCCATCTTTCCACGCTTGCTCAATCAATGGATATGTATTTACTTCCTTATCCATTGAAATAAAAGTGAATATGGTTTCTGCCTTTTTATATCTTTCGCTGTCCCTAAGGGTAGCTGTAATTCTAGCACTTTTCTGCCGGCGTTCTTCTTCAGACAGTTCCTTGCGCTTTTGCAATATTTCTTCACGAAGCCTGTTTTTCATTTCCGCAACACCCCTATTGTTAAAATAATAAAAAAGCTTGCACAAAAAGATAAAAGCCAAAAAGGCAGTTTCCACTTTCCCGCTAGGTTTCTCAAAATCAAATAAACCAAATCGGACCAAAAACAAACAATTCCCAGCACAACAATTACCGAGGTCACATAATAGCTTCCCATATCCATCCAAAGCATAACTCCAAATAGAAGGGTCATTCCCATTATCAAAAGCTGCTCTGTAAAAGATTGAAAAATAGGGTTATTGTTTTCTGATCCCACCGCAAAATTTGCACCCAAAAGAAAAAATCCTGGCAAAGAAGCCCCTGCCAATGCACCGGTAACCACCCTTAGCAACTGAGTACTCTCCCAAAAGCCCAAATAGCTGAAAAATCCATCAATGGAAATGGGGATAAAGGCTAAGGCTCCCAGAAACATTCCCTTTGTTGAATAGGGTTTGTTCCCATGAAGCCTCTTAAAAATGAAAAAAAATATCATGGAAAAGAACATTCCCGAATAAATTCCCGTGCATCGCGCGCAGACAGGCAGCTGCTGTCCCTGAAGGATAAAACTGCGCTCTGCCATCTGATGACAGACGGCAGAGCCAATCATTTTAAATATTGTATTCATAGTAATTAATAATATGGAAAGTAATACATCATACTTCCAAAAACCCCAAACACGCCCTGTATCACGCAGCACAATAACCAAAATGCCAACATAACACTGCTTATAATAATTAAGGTTTTACCAAATCTACTGTAATCCTCGATTGGACTTTTTAATAAAATCACACCAGCAATTAAGCCTGCAATCTGACCAAAACCTCCTACAAAAAGAATTAAAAGTATGGTAATGACTTTTAATACTGTAGGAATAACCTGCTCCTGTACAGGCTTAGGTTCCTTTGATCGATAGCTTTCCCAGCTTCTGGCTTCACTTTCCCCCTGAAATTTCTGAGATGTTCCGTCTTTATCTTCAACGGTAAATTCATTGATTACCTCGGCCTCTTCCACATTAGCTTCGGCAGTATTCTTGCTTTCGTTTATCGTACAAACAGGGCAACCAAGACTTTCGTCAAAAATCTCTCTCCCACATTTTGGGCAAAAACTCATATGCATCGCTCCTTATAAAAATCTATTTTTTATTACTATTAAAAAACGTTCCGACATCTTCGCCGGCTATCACTCGATGGATAATGGTAGGGTCCTCACCAAGTACAATGGCCATTTTCACCCCGGCATCTTGACAAATCTCTGCCGCTTGTAATTTTGTGAGCATTCCACCTACACTAAAGGCGGAACCTTTGTCACCAGCCATCTGTCTGACCTCATCTGTAACCCAATCCACAAAAGAAATACGCTTCGCATCCGGATTTGATTTTGGATCACTGTCATAAAGCCCATCAATATCTGTCATCAATATTAAGATATCCGCACAAATGATTTCTGCTACTATAGCGGAAAGCCTGTCGTTATCCGAAATCCCAATTTCCTCGGTAGAGATACTGTCATTGGCATTGACAATAGGAATAACTCCAAGCTCCATCAAGGTTTCAAAGGTATTCCTTGTATTCTGATATCGTTCGTCACTGCCTACCTCTTCCTTGGTCAACAAAACCTGCGCAACCGTTTGGTTATAACGATCAAAAAAATTATGATAAATCTGCATGATCATAGCCTGTCCAACCGCCGCAGCAGCCTGTTTTTGGCGCATCACTGTAGGTCTTTCCTTCATACCCATTCGAACGGAACCAACACCTATGGCACCGCTTGTCACCAATACAACATCTTTGCCGCTGTTTTTAAGGTCTGTTAAAACCCATGCCAGCTCTTCCACGCGCTTCAGGTTCAAAAGACCGTTTGGGTATGTAATGGTAGATGTACCAACCTTAACAACAACACGATTGCAATCCTTCAATAATTCCCTCACTTTAATTCACTCCAATTCCTATGTATAGACAAAGTATACTATATTTTTTCATTGTTAAAAAGGGATTTCGCGAATACAAAGAAAATATTAAAGGTTTCTTTAAAGTTACAGCATATTTCTTTATCCCACGTTTGAATCTTGTGCAATAAGTTTGACAAAAACTATTTATATATTTCTTAATTTTTTTCATCCATCTCCTTAATAACACTGATAAAAACTTCTGCTAATCGGGGATCAAAATCCTTCCCCGAAAGCGCCAGAATCTCCTTTAACGCAAATGATGTATCTCCGTTTATTATAGAATCATTTTCAATTTTTAACACCATTTCTTCATATCTTCCTATAATAGCCATCATTCTTGATATGAAAGGAATTTCTTCTCCTTTTAGTCCCTTTGGTATACCCGTTCCATCCCATCTTTCATGTAGTGCATAAACATAGTCCGCCAGATCCAAGGTATTGTCGAATAAATTCAAAATCCGAAACCCTACAATTGGGTGTTGATTCAGCTGAAACTGCTCTTTTTCACTTAACTCTTCTTTCTTAAATATTTCTTCATCCAAAACAATTTTCCCAATCCCATGGATATAAGCAACATCTGTTAGTCGCTTTTGCTCATGCTCTGTAAGACCCATTTTTCTGCCCATTCTATTACATAATGAAACCACTCTATCCGTATACTCTTTTTCTCTGGGATTTCTATCATAAAGCATTTTTAAAATTGACTGTATGGTATCAATACTATAATTTTTCTTTGACAGCAATTTTTCTTTATACATTTCTCTTTCTGCATTTCCCATTACCTTTTCAATACTTTGAGAGGTATGATCCTTTGTATCAAAGCCGATGGCAATACTGGATTTTATGCCAAAAACCCTTTCTTTTGCCATTTCCGTTTTTATCTGCTTCATAATTTGTAAAGCTTCCTCAGCATCTGTTTTAGGTAACAAAACAATAAATTCATCCCCGCCAACTCTTGCCGCAATGTCAAGCTCTCTGCTTGCCTTTTTCAAAACTTCTGCTGTCTTTTGAATAAGCGTATCTCCTGCACCATGTCCAAATACATCATTCATTAGCTTCAATCCATTTAAGTCTCCAAAAATAATTGAAATAGGAAAAAACGATGGATTATCATATTCCTTCACTTTGTCTTGGTAACCGCTTCTATTTAAAAGACCGGTTAGCAGGTCATGACTACTCAAATATTTGATTTTCGCCTCTCCTTTTTTCTTCTCTGTTATATCAATAAATGTGATAACGACTCCTACAATTTCGCCATCCTTTAACTTAGACCGAGCATGATATGCAACGCTAATTTTGGTTCCGTCCGCCTTCCAAAAGGTTTCTTCCTCTGCCGATATTTTTTCATTAGAAAGAATACACTTTAAAATATCATTAATTCGAAGAGGGGCCATTTCAATGTTGTCATCATTAGAAAGAATCGAATTAAGATGTTTCCCAAGAATTTCCGCCTGAGAATGATAGCCCAAAAGCTTAATACAGCTATTATTGCAAAAAATGCATTTTCCCGTCAAATCAATTCCTAAAATTCCTTCAGCCGTACTATCCAAAATTAGAAACAAGCTATCTTTTGTTCTATTTATTTCCTCATTTGCAAGTTCCAGAGCTTTTGTTCGCTCCTTTACTTTGTCTTCTAAATTATTCACCAGTTCATACATTCTATCCGCCATAAAATTAAAAGAAAGACAGAGATTTCCGATTTCATCATTTCTTATTCTTGATGCTCTGGTGGATAAATTACCTGCTGCAATCTGATTTGAAACCAAAACCAAATCATCTATGGGCCGAAATAGCCACTTGATAAACCCACGATAAACTATAATGATTAAAATGAATGCCTGAACCATAATCAGTGCTGTTAATCTCATATTTGCGTATATTTCATTGGTAAAAAGATTGCTTGGTATTGCCGATACAATAACCCAGTCTAAACCATCATTTTGATAATTCACCACATTCACATAGTACCCTGTTTTCTGATAAAAAAACTCAAACCTATCTACTTGGTCTTTATTATATTTTTCCATGATTCCCAAAATGAGTGCATTGTTTAGATCCTTAACGTTATTTCTTTTCAAGCTTCCATCTTTTAATACTGTAAAATTATTACCACCAAAGGAATTCGCAATTAATGTATTTGTATCTTTTTCTAAAACCAAAGCGTAGCCGTCATACGCCTTTACAACCCCCTGCATGTATTGATTAATGTTCGATAAATTCATATGTGTTCCCAATACCCCCAACAGCTTACCCCGTCTATCAAAAATGGGCGTTGCAGCGGATATTGTTAAATCTTCCATTATAAAGTGCTTATACACAGGGGAAAAGGTTTGTTTTCCTAAAGTTTTAGCCGAAATATACCAATCTCTGGTTCTGGGGTCAAATTTATTTGTCTTTAAGACAACCTCTCCTCGTGTCAAATTCTCATTGACGGAATAATACCATGAACTCCCACCGGTATCAGAGTTATTATCAACAATTTGAAGCTCCCCTTTTTGGTCTCTTCTTGCACCAAAATATGTACCATCCTCCAGACCATAAGTAAAACTATATATCTCATCTTGATGGGATTGAATTACTCCAAGAAAATATTTATCCCGATCCTTTTCATTGTTTAAACCAATTAGATTCCCCGCAATCAGTTTACTATTTACCTCATTAATATGCTTTGGCACATTCATAAAAAGGTTAATTCGATTGGCAATCTCACGATTAACGTCGAAAGCCATCTTCTCTGTTATTTTCTCTGTAGAAGATATCCAACGGGAAAAAACCATATCTCCAATAAATACTACAGAGAGAAACATCATCAAAACAAAAGAAAGCATTATAATTCTACGCATTGAAATATATCTTTTTTTCATTTTGAGCACTTCCTTTCGTTTGAATTCACAATTCCCAACATGCCAAATCCTACAAAAATTCACCTTGTGTATGATTCACTCAAAAAAGTTACATTTAGATTTGATTTTATATTACCACAAAAGAAAATTAATGAAAATAAGAATTGTTATTATTTGTTTAATTATGCAAAAATTTAACATATTATATAACTTAAAACTACTTCCAGCACCATAAGAATGAATCATTAAAAAATAACTTGGATTATGTATTTTGTTGCATATTAGTTAATAAGACAAAAAAGTAACCATTTTTACAACATTTCAAAAAATGCCTGCGAATGAATCATGAGTAAATCCTATATT
This sequence comes from Bacillota bacterium, assembly GCA_023413275.1. Lineage (GTDB taxonomy): Bacteria > Bacillota > Clostridia > Lachnospirales > Anaerotignaceae > Chakrabartyella. The sequence continues at coordinate 29,547 of JAEZPX010000141.1, forward strand.
TACATCGCTTTATCGTTTAACACAGAAAACCCCAAGATAAATCATTGCTAACCTTTAAAATAATATGGTACTTTCTTTTCCCTCTCTGTGGCTCTACTTTACTGGTTTATATGAGTGTCAATAAAAAAACCAACGGACAGTTGTTATCCGTTGGTCATATTCATTAAGATAATTTAAAAGAACTCTTTAATGGCACAATGCGATTAAATACCAATTTTTCCTCTGTGGTGTCTTTTGTATCAACAATGTAGTATCCGTTACGCATAAACTGGAATCGCTCCCCTTTTGCGGCCTCTTTCACAGTCGGCTCAATAAAGCATTCCTTTACTTCTAGGGAATTGGGATTCATAATCATTTCTCCGTTGGCGTCATCAGGATTATCCAGCATCATATAGTCATATAATCTTGCGGTAGCCTGAACATTTTCCGTAGCACTCACCCAGTGAAGAGTTCCCTTTACTTTTCTACCTTCAAAGCCACTGCCACTTCTTGTTTCGGGATCATAGGTGCAATGAACCTCTACAACGTTTCCGTCCTCATCCTTCACAAAATCAGTACAAGTCACAAAATATGCACCTTTTAAGCGAACTTCCTTCCCTGGAGCCAAACGGAAGAATTTTTTCACAGGTTCCTCCATGAAATCTTCTCTTTCAATATATAACTCTCTGGTAAAAGGCACTCTTCTTGTGCCAAGCTCAGGATTTTCAGGGTTGTTTTCCAACTCCATCATTTCCACTTGACCTTCAGGATAATTCGTAATCACAAGTTTCAAAGGATCCAAAACCGCCATAACAACCTTTGCTTTCGCCTTCAAATCGTCACGAATACAATAATCCAATAAACCGCTGTCAACAACGCTGTTTGCCTTGGATACACCAATACGCTCACAAAAGTCTCGAATCGCTTCTGGTGTATATCCTCTGCGGCGCAAACCACTGATGGTAGGCATACGGGGGTCATCCCAGCCGTCAACCAAACCATCTTCAACCAAAGCACGGAGCTTTCTTTTGCTCATCACCGTATTTGTCATCCCCAAACGGGCAAACTCAATCTGTCTTGGAGGATTCACCAAATACCCAGCTTCTCTTACCACCCAATCATACAAAGGACGATGATCTTCAAACTCCATGGTACAAATGGAATGGGTAATTCCTTCAATGGCATCCTCTAAAGGATGAGCAAAATCATACATCGGATAAATGCACCATGCATCCCCTGTTGTGTGATGGGTTGCGTGGGCAATTCTATAAATAACAGGGTCTCTCATGTTAATGTTGGGAGAGGCCATGTCAATCTTCGCTCTAAGGGTACGGGAACCATCAGGAAATTCTCCCTTTTTCATACGTTCAAATAATTCCAAATTCTCATCAACACTTCTATTGCGATAAGGACTTTCCTTACCCGGCGTGCTTAATGTACCACGGTATTGGCGCATCTCCTCCGCAGGCAAATCACAAACAAAAGCCTTACCTTCTCGAATCAACTTTAAGGCAACCTGATAGTACTGATCAAAATAGCTGGATGCATAATATAATCTGTCTTCCCAATCAAAGCCCAGCCACTTTACATCCTCACGGATAGAATCAACATATTCCACGTCTTCCTTCGCAGGGTTTGTATCATCAAATCGCAAATTGCACTTTCCTCCGTAGAGATTTGCCAAACCAAAGTTCAGGCAGATGGATTTTGCATGACCAATGTGCAAATAGCCATTAGGTTCCGGTGGGAATCTTGTATGAATTTTATTCAATTCTCCCTTCAAGTCCTCCTGGATATAACTATGTATGAAGTTTCCAGTTGCACCTAATCCGCCATTTTCCATAATCTTTTCTTCTGCCATATTGCTATCCTCCCAAAATTGTGGTTGTACTACTAAAGAATACTACATATAAAATAAATAAAGTTTTATATCAACATTTTCATTAAGGATTCCCATTTTTTCGCATTTCAAACATTATTGTGCTTATTGTGCCCCATGGATATCCTCTTACAATGAAAGTAAACAGCCGTAAAAGCCTTTGTTAAATCCATCATAAAATCTTATTATTGCCAATGAACCAAATAGCTTCCTCATTTATAAGCCAAAAGGTTTCATCCCCATGTCATAATTACAATATTATAATATAGCCTGTCTTTAAACGCAATTCATTTCCAAATAAAATTTGCCTCTCTGCTTGCCCCCATGATTTTATTTGTTTTTTCTATCTTTTCATAGTAAAATAAAAAAGACATAAATATAACCTTGTTATTATTATTTAACTATATAAACTTTTAACCTTCACATTACTCAAATCAGCAAATATATGTTTTGAAAATTCCTTTTTACCTTTTTCAAGATATATTCGGGAGGAACAACCATGTTAGCGTTTACCGTTTTTGATACTAAAAAAATGATGGCATATTTATTAAAAGGAGATGCTTTTGACCACTTTACCTTTCGCCAAGGAGAAATTTACTCCTTTGCGTCCTTCACCATAAATGGCAAAAAAGAGGAAAGCTTCATGACAGAAGAAGACACCGAGCCTTTTTGCCTTTGGGGGGACATCAAGCCCTTTGTTTTTGAAACGGTAAAAGGAAAACGGCTTCCGAAAAGCATGAAATTGGTTTTTTCTCTTCCGAAGGAGAAAATTGAAAGATACCCCAATGCGAAAGCTGTTTTTTTAAATCTTCTGTTTCGAGAAGGCACCCTTTTATGCACCACCTCCATTACCGAGGAGACCTTTTCCTTAGAGCAAAAGGCAACGAAGCAATGGGATGAAGATATTTTGAGCTTTTTTAAAAAGTATGAGATTCCAATTCAAGTAGAAACGTAAGATTTGTTAGCACTCATTAAAATTGAGTGCTAATTTTTTATTGACTTTTTCTTCTCATTTGGCTAAAATTACAATGTATGATACACGCTACAAACAATCTTTGTTTTAGGAGGTTATGCGAAATGAACGAAAAAGGAAATCTGTCTATTAACAGTGAAAATTTCCTGCCCATTATTAAGAAATGGCTTTATACTGACAAAGATATTTTTGTCAGAGAATTGGTATCCAATGCCTGCGATGCTGTTACAAAATTGCAAAAGCTCACACGCATGGGAGAAGCAGAAATCCCTGAGGACGAACCATTCGAAATTCATGTTGTTTTAAATCAAGACCTTCATACACTGCAAATCATTGACAACGGGATTGGTATGTCTGCAGATGAAATCAAAAAATACATTAACCAAATCGCTTTTTCCGGTGCTACAGATTTTCTGTCAAAATTCCAAGAAAAAGCCGATCAAGAAAATGAAATTATCGGCCATTTTGGTTTGGGCTTCTATTCAGCCTTTATGGTTGCAGATAAAGTGGAGATTGATACCCTTTCCTATCAGGCTGGTGCCCAAGGGGCAAAATGGCTATGCGAAGGTGGTATTGATTATGAAATGGACGCCGGTAACAGAGAATCAAGGGGTACCACCATTACTCTCTATTTAGGTGAAGATGGTAAGGAATTTTTAGAAGAATCCACTCTTTATGCCGCCCTTCGAAAGTATTGCTCCTTTATGCCGGTACCTATTTTTGTTGATATCGTGAAAGAATCAACAGAAGCAGAAAAGGAAGCTGAACAAAAGGAATCAAATACCATCCATGTTTCTCCTGAAGAAGCAGAAAACCTAACCAAGGAAGATGCCCTAGAAAAGCTTGCAGCAAAAAAAGCTGAGGAAGAGGAAGCACCTAAGCCTTTAAACGATACTACTCCTTTATGGCAAAAACAGCCTAAAGACTGTACCGAGGAAGAATATAAGGCTTTTTATCACAAAGTATTTTTTGATATGAATGATCCTTTATTCTGGATTCATTTGAATATGGATTATCCTTTCCGCCTAAAGGGTATTTTATATTTCCCTAAACTGGTGGAACATATGGACGTGATGGACGGGGAAATTAAACTCTATGCAAACCAAGTATATATTGCAGATAATATCAAAGAGGTTGTACCAGAATTTCTACTGCTGTTAAAGGGCGTTTTGGATTGCCCCGATATGCCCCTAAATGTATCCAGAAGCGCTTTGCAAAATGACGGTTATGTTGAAAAAATGAGTACCTATATCACAAAAAAAGTTGCCGATAAGCTGACACAGCTTTTCAAAAATGAACGTTCTGTTTACGAAGGCTTCTGGAATGATAT
>JAEZPX010000236.1 GCA_023413275.1 Bacillota bacterium
TGGTTTGAAGATGCAAGAAGTATTGACGCAAAATTGCGTACTGTTACAGAATATGGTTTTAGCGGAGTCGGATACTGGAATCTTATGCGTCCCTTTATACAAAACTGGATGCTAATCTCCAATGTATATGATATCAATAAGTTTGGAATCTAAAGCTTAATGAAACAGACCAACATCTTTGTTTTGAATTGTTTGAAAACCTATTTCGTAAATAGAAAAGCGGTGACCCTGAGTGTCACCGCTTTTCATGATAGAAGTTAAATGATTCCATTTTAATTGATTACGATTCTTCTGGGGTATGATTAATATAAACACGCAATTTAGAAATCCTGTTTTTGTCCATTTCTTCCACAACAAACTTTAATCCATCGGACTCCAAAATCTCTCCACCCTCAGGAAAATTGCCTAATATCATCAATACATAGCCAGCTATGGTGTCTACCTCGTCGGATTCTAAACGGCTGCCCACCATTTTGTTGAATTCCTCCAAACGGGTACCTCCATCCACAACATATTCATCCTCTTTAATAACTTCAATTTCATCTTGCTCGTCATCATATTCATCAGCAATTTCACCCATGATTTCTTCAATAATGTCCTCCATTGTAGCCAAACCGGAGGTTCCACCATATTCGTCCAATACAACGGCAACAGCCAGATGATTTTGACGCATCTCAGAAAAAAGCTCTGCTACTGGTTTCGTTTCATAGGTAAAATAAGGCTCTCTCATATATTTTTCTGCGCAAAATTCTTTTTTATCTACAAAAAATACATCCTTTACATAAAGAATACCAACAATATCGTCTATATCCTCGTCATAAACAGGAAAACGGGAAAAGCCCTCTTCGTTTACCAGTGCAACAAAATCCTCATAGCTAACGTCACAAGAAACCGTTACCATATCTGTTCTTGGGGTCATAACATCTTTTGCCTTGGCATCCCCAAAATTAAAGATATTGTTAATCATGATTCTTTCTTCTGACTCCAAAACGCCCTCTTCATGGCTGACATTCACAATGGTTTTCAGTTCTGCCTCTGTAATCATAGGAAGCTTTTCATTAGGATTATGTCCAAGCAAACGGGACAACGAACTTGTTGCTGCTGTCAGCACCACAACCACAGGGCGCAAAACAAAAACAACCACAGAAATAATATTTATCACAAGCAAAGCTATTTTTTCTGCCTGCTGTGCTGCAATGGTCTTGGGAGTAATTTCTCCGAAAATCAAAATAACTACCGTAATAAATGCCGTGGCAACAGTGGCACCACTGCCTGCATCCCCGTGAAACACCTGGATTGCCAGAGCAGTTGTCAAGGCAGATGCGCCGTTGTTTACCAAGTTGTTGCCTACAAGGATAGAGCTAAGCAATCGATTGGGATCATCCAAAAGTCTGCTGATTTTGTCCGCGTTCTTAATCTTTTCCTCCACCATATTACGAAGGCGAATCCTACTTAAAGATGTTAATGCCGTTTCAGAAGCAGAAAAAAATGCAGAACAACAAACTAAAAATATTAAAAGCCCTATCAGGTACGGACTGGCACCGTCCACTAAAATCACACTCCATTTCAAAACGATCACTTTTTATCATATTTTTATTACTCAAAATACCACAAAACCCATCCGGCGTCCAGAGGAAAATACAGTCTAGCCTCGGTCATTGCGATTTTTCTCTATTTCCTCTGCCAACTCTGTCAGTTCCATCCAGCGCTCCATCCGGCTTTCCAGCTTAAGCTCTAACGCTTCTTTTTCCAGAGACAGCCTTTGAAGCTCTGTATAATCTGTGGTACAGCCTTCCATTACTTTGTTCATTAACCATATTTTTTCTTCTATTTTTGCTATTTCAACCCCTATGGTATCATATTCACGTTGGTCTTTATAGCTCATTTTTGTAACAAGACTTTTTTCTTTTATAGCTTCTACTTTTTGATGCTTAACTAACTCTACTGTGCTGGGCTCTTCTTTTTCTTTCGTCGCCTTAAAGTCAGAATAGCCTCCTTCATACTGCTTAATTCTGCCATCTCCAAGGAAGGCAAAAATACGATTCACTGTTTTGTCCAAAAAATATCTATCATGGGATACAGCGATAACCGCTCCCTGAAAATCCTGTAAATATTCTTCTAAAATCATCAAAGTTTCCAAATCCAAATCATTGGTTGGTTCATCTAAAAAAAGAATATTAGGTGCTCCCATTAAAACCCTTGCCAAATAAAGTCTTCTTTTTTCACCACCAGAAAGCATAGAAATAGGACCTCTTTGCATATCTGCAGGGAATAAAAACTTTTCGAGCATTTGAGACGCACTGATTTTTCCATCTCCTGTCTGAATATACTCCGCCACCTCACGAATATAATCCAAAACCTTCACAGTCTCATCCATATCATCATTGTCTTGAGAGAAAATACCGATTTTCACAGTATCCCCTCTCTCAATCATGCCACTGTCCGGTTGCAGTTTTCCCACCATCATCTTCAATAGTGTGGTTTTACCACAGCCATTATCTCCCGTAATACCAATGCGGTCATCCCGAAGGACAATATAGCTGAAATCCTTAATATAGACCTTACCATCATAAGCCTTTGTTATATTTTTTAGTTCTATGGTTTTTTTCCCTAGACGGCTGCCAATTGATGATAGGGCAACGTTCTGCTTTTCCTCCGGCGCCTTTATGGCAGATACTTCATCAAAACGCTGCAGTCTGGCCTTTTGCTTTGTTGACCTTGCTTGGGCGCCACGGCGTACCCATTCCAGCTCACTGCGCAAAAAGTTTTGACGTTTTCGCTCTCCTGCAGCTTCAAGTTCTTCCCTTTCAGCTTTCAGTTCTAAAAAATTGGTATAATTACCTTGATAGGAATAAATCTGACCTTTATCCAACTCCAGCGTCCGATTGGCAACTCGGTCTAGAAAATATCTATCATGGGTCACCATCAGCAGGGCTTTTGCATATTTCTCTAAATGCTTTTCTAACCACTCCACTGTTTCATGGTCAATATGATTGGTTGGCTCGTCTAATATCAATAGCTCCACCGGAGCAATTAATGCCGCCGCCAACGCTACTCTTTTCTTTTGTCCCCCTGAAAGGGTATCCACCCTTTGCCCAAAATCGACAATCCCAAGACGGGTCAAAATATTCTTGGCTTCACTTTCCAAAGACCATGCCTCAGCCTTATCCATTTCCTCTGTCAGCCTTGCCGACAATGCCGCCATATTTTTATCCTGAGGGTTTGCATTTAACTGCTCCAAAGTCTCCTCATATTCTCTGACCAAGGAAAGCTTTGGATTCTCCCCCGCAAAAACATGCTGTAGAATAGTAGTTCCCGGCATAAATTCAGGATTTTGAGAAAGATATGCAATTCTCATTCCATTCATGGTGATCACTTCACCGCTATCTGCGTGGCCAACGCCTGCCACAATTTTTAATAATGTTGATTTTCCCGCACCATTGACACCAATAACACCAATTTTATCCCCTTCATGGATACTAAATGAAATATCATCAAAAATGACCCTTGTTCCGTAGCTTTTATGAATGTGCTCTGCAGTCAATAAAACCATTTTGCTTCCTCCAATATGTAAACCTCTGTTAAAACTCCAGAGGCATAAGTTCAACGTCTCCCGTATCTAGGATGCTAAAATTCTAAGAGATATTCTCAAAATTCATTTTTTAATGGCTTCGCACCTAAAAGAGAATTTCTTCTCCCTTGTGATTCCACTTGAAAACCAAGGTTTTCGAGCATTCCTAAAAGTTATTTCTTCAATTTCTTAGAAAAAATCAATTAATCCTCTTTTTTATCCTCACTCTCCACGGCGTTCCCGCCTTCCGTAGATTTGAGTACAATCCTTTCCTGACGACTCTTCCATACCAAAAAAGCTGCCGCCGCAACAATAAATATTGCAGATAGCACCTGAGAAACGGCAAACCCGCCCCATTGCAGCTGATCCGTACGCAAACCTTCAATCCAAACTCTGCCCAATCCATAACCAAGGAAGTACAACCCGGCTATTTCACCATGAAACTTCTTCCTGCGGCTCACAAAAATCAAAAGAGCAAACACCCCTAAATTCCACAATGATTCATACAAAAACGTTGGATGAACTTGAATATATTCAACACCATTGACCATTTGTAATTGACTCAAAGTGTTATTTGAAATATCTCCAAGGCGCACCTGAGAAAGCTGATAGCGCATAGCAAATAAATTGTTTGTAAAATCACCAAAAGCCTCACGGTTAAAAAAATTCCCCCAGCGTCCCAATACCTGCCCTAAAACCAAGCTTGGCGCTGCAGTATCCGCCAAC
>JAEZPX010000239.1 GCA_023413275.1 Bacillota bacterium
ATCACCACCGTCGGGACCGCCATGGGTAATGTATTTGGCTCTATAAAAAGAAACCATACCGTTTCCGCCGTTTCCACCCTTAATATGAATCTTGACTCTATCTACAAACATTTTTTCACCTCTTTATGAATTACCTCAAACTGTACATGCCAAGAACTCCGTCTTGAATCTCTTGATAAAATATCCTTAGCTGAAATTTTACTATGATTAACCGATTAACTTCTACGAAAAGGAATGCCTGCAAAGGCAGCTCACGGTTCAATAAAATTTTATATTCTTCTTCCATTCCCTACAAGCTTCACCTTTTTCCCAAAAAGCAATATTTTGCTTTTCACGAAAAAAGCTTCAAATGGTATCATTTGAAGCCTTCGCAATTCTTATTCAGCGATTTCGATAGGATAAACAGAAACCTGTTTCTTATCTCTGCCTTTTCTTTCATACTTCACACGGCCATCAACCAAGGCAAATAAAGTGTCATTGCCACCTTTACCAACGTTTGTACCGGGGTGAATCTTTGTGCCTCTTTGTGTGTATAAGATATTACCAGCCAAAACAAACTGACCATCTGCACGTTTTGCGCCAAGTCTTTTTGCATTAGAGTCACGACCGTTCTTTGTGGAACCGCCACCCTTATGATGCGCGAAGAACTGAAGGTTTAATCTGAACATCACTTACACCTCCTTATCAATCAAAGTAAAATACCGTTTATATTCCGTTTCTATTGCTGACAAGCCAATCTCAAGCGTTTGCAATAAAAGCTGAGTGTCATGGTCTGCCATACCCTCTAAAGGGAAAAGGACTTTGAGAAAACCGCCGTTCTTTTCATCCGCTTCACAGCGAAATGGAATTTCCGTAAATTGCTCAATGGCATTTATGGTATTCAACGTCAGTACAGATACAGCGGAACAAACAATGTCTCTGCCGCTTTTTGCGTACTCTGCATGCCCGGTTAGCTCAACTCCGCAGATTTTTCCGTCTTTACGATAAATAATAGCTCTTATCATAATTAGATAGATTTGATCTGTAATTTTGTGAAAGGCTGTCTATGGCCTCTTTTTTTGTGAAAGCCTTTTTTGGATTTGTACTTATAAATAATAACCTTTTTCTCCTTGCCATCACCAATTACAGAAGCTGTAACAGCGGCACCGTCAACATAAGGAGCACCTACTTTAACGTCACCGTCTTTCGCTAAAACAAGAACCTTGTCGAATGTAAAATCCTGACCTGCTTCAACGCCTAACTTTTCAACTGTGATGACATCACCTTCAGCTACCTTATACTGCTTACCACCTGTTTCGATAATTGCGTACATATGAACACCTCCTCGCAATTTACTCGCCGAATACGGTAACCAAAGCCATTCTTTGATTTTAAAACCTCTCCGTGCGGCTGAACATACTTCATAATAGTATCACAGCAAAAAAAACATGTCAACAAAAACTATTCTAATTCATGCCCATTTTTTACGGAAAAATAAGCTTTACTGTCGCCGCTTTTCCACAAAAGCTCACGCAAAAGCTGAATGCCTTCTTTCGTCATGCATTTTTTACCAGTTAAATTTTCTCCATATGCCAATTTCAAAGCTTCCAAAGCTTTTTCTTCCAATCCGGCCAAAGCATATAGCCTTCCAACCTTATCACAAACCTTGCCAAAACTTTCTGTTGTTATTCCATTTTTCCCTGCTAAAATCAACACATGATCCAGCATTGTCTCCCCTTCTTGGATATTCCCAATTTGAATATGAAGACTTGCAACCCGCAGAAGCATTTTACCGAATCTTTCCGTTTCCCCTTCACGGTTTCTAATTGACACAGCTAACACATAATAAAGCTCCATGGCTTCCTTATGACGTTCAAAAGCAGTCAAAATTTTACCAATTTTTATAATCCGATTATCTCTGGAAGCGCATTCTGGCAGATTCAGCTCTTTATAAAGATGATTCCAAGAATGATAAAATCCCAAAGCCGTTGTCATTTCACCTTTTTTATAAAAATAGTCTCCAATATGACCCAGTACACGACAATTCTCCCATGAGTGCTTATCTCCATATTCTGCAATAAATTCTTTTGCATTTACAAATTTTTGTAGTGCTTTTTCTTCATCCCCATACAGCAAAAGCACCTCACCCAATCGAATGCAGGTTCTTGCATAATACGTAGGCTCAGCATACTTTTCCGCTAAGGTATACCAATAGATAGCCTCATTTTTTTGACCAAGGCGCTGATACATCTCCCCCAAAGAGAACACTGCAAATGCCATTTTTCCATTTTCCAAACTTCCTTTGGCACTGCTTTTCTCATAAAGCTGGGTCATAAATGTAATGGCGTCCTCAAGACTTTTTCGCTCACTGTCCCGCATACGCCTTCTCGCCGGCCGATTGGCTGGAATAAGGACATTTCTTCCAACTCCATATACTTCCTTTAGTTGAAGATATCTTTCATTGGGCATCAATCCACTTTGTATCAGTTTTTCTTCCGCCTTAATTGCATATTTTCTTGCCCTTTCTTTATCTCCCAATCTGAAGCAACAATTACTCATGGCCAGAAGAGTGCAGGCGGAAATTCTTTGCTCTTCAGGTGACTCTTCAAAATTCATATCATTGCGTTCTTTGTAAAGCTGCAGCGCATAATTACAGTCTCCCCTGCAAAGGCAAATCTCTGCAAAAGCCTCCAAGGTCTCAATATAAATTGGATTATCCCTATCAAGGGTGTCTCTTTGCAGCCTTAGGGCTTCTTCTAAATATTTACCCGCTGAGGCCAAATCACCGGATTTTTGATATGCAATCCCTAAATTTTTAAGCACCTCACCATATTCGGAATGTCGTTTTCCCAAGGCATTTCTTGCAATTTCCTCCATCTCAAGGCAAATTAACACTGCCTTCGTATATTCTTCTTGCTTTTGACGAACCTGTACAAGAGCATTCATTATTGAAATTACAGGTTTCTTATTTGCACAGGTAAAAGCATTTCTTATTCTTAGGGCATTTTCATATAGAAATGCCGCCGCTTCATAAGAACCATGTTGCTCAAATATACAGGCAAATTCAAACCATAACTGTGCCAGAATTGTTTGATTTTCCAAAGAATCTTTTTCCAAAATATCAAGAGCTTGTTTATAATAAGTTAGCGCCTGCATGCAGTCTTCCATTTTTGCCATGATTTGACCCATTTGAACATAGCTTTTTACACTTTTGCACTTATGCTGTGTTTCAAAGGCTTCTCTTAAAGAAAAAGCCTTTTTCCCTATCTCCAAGGCTTTTGCAAAATCTTTCATTCCACAATAATCTAGAGCTATTTTATCTAGGAAATCAAAATACAATAAATGATTCTGTCCGAATTTTTTCTCAATGATTTCCATTCCCGTGATATGTAGTTGAAAGGATTTTTCAAATTGACCATCCTTATAGCATAAATCAGCCAAGTAACTTAAATGATTCACATAATCTAAATGACCTTGCTGAAAAATTTGTCTGTGCACCTCAACGGCACGCTCACAATATTCCACGGCAAGGCCTGTAAGTTCTGCCTTTTCACAAACAAAAGCTAGCGCAATGGAATTGTTTATAAAGGCTAAGTTTCGGTTGCCCAGCTTTTTTTCCATGATATCCAATGCAAGCTCATAGTTATAAATTGCTTTTTTATAATTCCCCGTTTTATCATAACAGCGTGCCATAGAGGAATGGATATCTGCCAGATCCATTATCTGCAAAGAACGGCAATCCAAGCTTTTCTCCAATGCCTGTCCATGGCTTTCCAGAGCCTTGTCATACTCCTTCAGACTTTCATAACAATTTCCTAAATTGTACAAAGTATGGATATAATCCTTGTGATTTTGACCCAACCTACGTCCGCGCACTTTTAGAACCTGCAAATGAGTATTTAATGCTTCTTCGTGTCTATCCAAATTGCTGTAGACAATGGCTAAATTGTTTAATGAATCCGCATATCCCCGTGAATCACCTTTATATGCTTTTTTTAGTTCTGCCCCTCGACCATAGTATTCTGCCGCCTTTTCATAGTATCCCAACTCATCAAATATAACGGCAACATTGTGAAAATCCCCTCCCAAATCGTTCTGGGCATCCTCCCCATTCTTTTTATTAAGCTCTAACAAATGTTCCCCAAGAAACAATGCTCTTTTGTAATCACCTTCTTTATATGACTCCACCAAGTTTTTTCGCAGCTCTCTTATCTCAGCTAAATAAGACTTCATGATCCACACCCTGCCTATTGTTGATTCATTTCCTCAAAAGCATCCTTTATTACTCCATAGGAATAACCCTTGCGTTGCAAAAAACCATATAACTGCTTCTTCTTTTTCTCATCCGGCGGCCACTGACCTCTTGTTTTTTTCTCCAGCCATTTCACCGCATCTTTTGTTTCACAAAAATCCACTTGCTCTAAAACTTCTTCACAAATTTCCTCAGAAATCCCCCTTTGCATCAACTCCATGCGCAATGCATAAGCCCCTCTTGGGCTTAAATGCAGGCGATCCTTTATATATCGATTGGCATACTCTCTATCATCGGTATAATGATATTTATTTAAAAAAATCATCACTTCTTCGATGATTTCTTCCGAAAATTCACTTTCCATGAGTTTTTGCCTTACTTCTTTTTCCGTGCGCAACTTGTACCCGATAAAATGTAATGCCTTGTTCTGGGCCTGAATATAAATCAGACTTCTCTGAATAAAGGTTACTGTTTTTTCGGGTATTTCACTGCCTTCTTTAATATGAAAATATTCCATATCACCCATGGAAAGGGCAAATACGTATTCTCCGTCAATAAAAATATTGTATTTAGAGATATCTCTTTTTTGAGGTATAATTTTTGTTACAAGCATTGGATTTTTCTCCTTATTATTTCATTATAACACAATTTTTTTCCTTTCACTATCACAATTCGGCATAAAATGATTCCAGTTTTCGACAGTCTGTTTACCTTAGGAATTTCTCTTAATCAAATTCACGTAATTACCATTAAAAAAGCCCGCTTGCAAGGGCCACCTTTTCCTTGCAATACGGGCTTTTATTTTGAATGTACCTATAGAATCTTTTTATGAAAAATTCATCACTCTAAATCCAATTCTTCCATTTCAGATTCGTTTTCTGCCGTGTTAAAAATGCCTTGCACTTCCTGTGTCTTTCCATCCGTCAGATTTCCATCTAAACCCTGTCCAGACGTTTCTGCCATAGAAAACAGACCGTAATGCTCCCTCACTGCATTTTCCACCTCAAGGCAGATATCTTCATGCTCCTGCAAAAATTGCTTTGCATTCTCCCTGCCCTGACCAATTCTTGTTTCCTTATAGGAGAACCAAGAACCGCTTTTGTTAATAATGCTTACCTCTGAGGCCAAATCTAATATATCTCCATACTTAGAAATGCCCTGACCATAAATAATATCAAATTCCGCCGTTTTAAATGGTGGAGCCACTTTGTTTTTTGCTACCTTAACCTTAACCCTGTTTCCAATAAGCTCTGTTCCTTGTTTCAGCACATCCGCCTTTCTGATGTCGATACGAACAGAGGCATAAAATTTAAGGGCACGACCACCTGTAGTTGTTTCAGGGCTGCCATAAATAACGCCGATTTTCTCTCTCAACTGGTTAATAAAAACCACGGTGCATTTAGATTTATTTGTAATACCCGTCAGCTTTCTTAAGGCCTGACTCATCAATCTGGCCTGGAGACCCACATGGGATTCCCCCATTTCACCTTCAATTTCTGCCTTAGGAACCAATGCCGCAACAGAATCCACAATGACAATATCAATAGCACCACAGCGCACCATGGTTTCTGCAATTTCTAAAGCCTGCTCACCATTATCAGGCTGGGAGATATACAATTCATCAATATTAACCCCCAGAGCCTTGGCATAAACAGGGTCCATAGCATGTTCGGCATCTATATAACCGGCAATCCCCCCTCTTTTTTGAACCTCTGCAACCATATGAAGGGCAACGGTTGTTTTACCTGAAGATTCGGGGCCATAAATTTCTATAATTCTGCCCTTTGGTATACCACCAACACCTAAGGCCACATCCAGGCTTAAAGAACCGGTAGGTGTTACCTCCACATTCATCTGGCGACTGCTGTCACCAAGCTTCATCACAGCACCCTTGCCAAATTGTTTTTCAATATAACCCAACGCCGCAGACAGCGCCTTATCCTTATCCTCAAATCTAATGTCATCTTTTTTTGAATCGTCTTTTTTTGCCAATTGACATTCACCCTCTCTAAGAAACGAACTAATGTTCTTATATTAACTTATTTTCTCCTCCGTGTCAACTGTTTTTCCTAATGGTTTTTCAGCCAAAAGCATTGCCGCAAAAATAATTCCGCATCCTAATATGCCTCTCCATCCCATTCTCTCACCGTAAAACAAAACGGAAATGATAGCGGCAAAGATAGACTCCGAAGTAATAATAATTGCGGTTTTGTTGGCTGAGGTATATTTTTGCCCCACAGACTGTAATACAAAATAGATCGCTGTACAAAAGATACCTACATTTAAATAACTTGCTATTGCAAGCCCGTTGAGGGATGGCATGTCCATTCCTGTCACAGCCGTAATCACAAAAGATATTATTGTGACTACTAAATGCTCCACCAATGCAATGTTCACAGAGTCACACTCCAGAACAGCCTTTCCCATAAAAGCCATCTGCATGGAAAAAGCCACCGCCGCGCCAAAGGATAAAACAGCACCAATATCCAGTTTAAAATCCACCGTTACCGAAAGAAGTGCCACACCAAACAGTGTTAAAAAGGCTGCCAAAAAGCCACTTGGTAAGGGCTTTTGGCGAAAAGCCACCCAACAAATAAATGGAACGATAGCGGCCTGGGTGTTACATAAAAAAGCGTTGACAGATGGCGTTGTATATTGAAGCCCCACAGTCAAAAGCACAAAGGTTGCCGCCAGCAGCACACCTAAAATACCGCCCATTTTCCATTCTTTCTTGGTAATCTGAAAATACCTCTTAAAATATATCACGCTTAAGCAAACCGTTGCGATTAAAAATCTGCCTAACATCACCTGATATGGCGTATAGCCCCAATCCAAAAGATATTTCACACCAATGAAACCCCCGCCGCCAAGTATGGCGGCGATGAGAAGCATCCAATCCCCTTTATTTCTCATATTGCAACTTTCTGCGCAACCAATCCAAAGCTTGGAAGGTCGCCCGCTCTCTGATTTTATTTCTATTCCCCGCAAAATGGAACTCTCTGGCTTCAACGGCTCCATTGTTATAAATACCGATATAAACCAAACCCACAGGCTTCTCGTCCGTTCCGCCATCAGGCCCTGCCACACCTGTGGTGGCAATGCCAATCGATGCGCCTGAGGTTCTGGCAATACCTTCCGCCATTTCTTTCGCAGTTTCTTGGCTTACAGCGCCGAACTTTTCAAGGGTCTGGGCAGAAACCCCTAAACGCTTCATTTTTGCCTCATTGGTATAGGTTACGCATCCCTCCAAGAATACTTCCGAAATACCGGGAAAGCGTACCAATTGTGAGGAAATTTCTCCACCGGTGCAAGATTCCGCAACGGCAATTGTCTTTTTTTGCGCTAGCAAAAGCTTTGCAACTTCAGTTTCCATGTTTGTTTCGCCCTCAGCATAAACAGATTTCCCCAGACGCTCTTTTAATGCTGCCGCCACGGGGTCAATCAAGCGGTTTGCCTCCTCTTCGTCCTTTGCCTTAGCAGTAATGCGCAAAAGGGCTTCACCTTCCTTGGCATAGGGGGCTATGGTGGGGTTTGTTTGGGCATCTATTAGGTCTTTAACCATTTCCTCCATAGCGCTTTCTCCAACACTAGCTACCCGCAGAATTCTGGAAATAAAGGTACACGCTTGTTTTTTTGCCAAATAAGGCTTTGCCTGATTTTCAAACATTGGCACTACCTCTTTTGGAGGACCAGGTAACATTATGATAATTTTTTCATCTTTTTCTATGATAATGCCCGGTGCGGTTCCGTTGGCGTTATACATAACTACGCTATTATGTTCAGGAACAAATGCTTGTTTTTTATTGTTTTCAGTCATTGTTCTGCCAATACGGTCAAAGAAAACCTGAATTTGAGCCAATGCCTTTTCATCCAAAACAAGGGGTTCATCAAAATATTTTGCCGCTGTTTCCTTTGTCAAATCATCCTCTGTGGGGCCTAGACCTCCTGTGGTAATCACCAAATCCGCTCTTGAAAAGGCGTGATACAGGGTTTCTTCCAATCTTTTCGGGTTATCCCCCACCACCGTTTGGTAGTATACCTCAATCCCCAGTGCCGCCAGTTCCTTGGCTAAGTATTGGGCATTGGTATTTAAAATATCTCCAAGCAATAGTTCTGTACCTACTGCCAAAATTTCTGCCTTCATGTTACGCCTCCTTATCTTATGTCTGAACATTCTGTTCCTATTGTATTCTTTTTATGGGAAATTTCCAAGTCTTTTTGGAAAGAAAAAAAGAGCAATTCTGCTCTTTTTCGTTGAAACCTTGGGCATTACCAAAACCCCCTTGCTTTTTGAGAAAAGCAAGACCAAAAACTTTTATAAACTGCATTCTTCAGTTTTACTAACAAATAACACTTTTTATGTAACGGAAGGTAGGGAAACAAAAAGTTTCCCTACCTTAATCCCCATGATGGGCTTGTTCAATCCGACGCAAACAGAGAGTTTCAAGACCAATTGGTGGCAGAAGCTCATCTGTTTGCCTCTGAAAACTTCAGAATAGCTCGAAAAAACTGATTTTTTTTCAAAGAGTGTTGACTTTTTATCCCTTTAAAACCTGCTTGTTTTTTACAATGTAATCCACTCCAGAAAGGATCGTGAAAAATACCGCTAAACCAACCAAAAGCATTTCAATCATAGAAATACCCGGAAAGGGTAAATTCAACAATACCACAATAATCATAATCATTTGCACTGTGGTTTTTACCTTTCCCCACCAGCTTGCCGCCATGACAATTTTAGCCTCCATGGCAAGGGTGCGAAAGCCTGTAATTGCAAACTCCCTTGCTAAAATAATGATAACTACCCAACTTGCCAAATCTCCCAACTGCACCATGGAAACAAGTGCGGCCATCACCAAAAGCTTATCCGCCAAGGGATCCATAAACTTACCGAAATTACTAACTAAATTCCATTTTCTCGCAAGGTATCCGTCCAAAAAATCCGTTAGAGAGGCAACAATAAAAATTGCAACGGCAATATAACGATTTATCGGTGCAGGCACCAAAAACAGTACCAAAAGGAATACGGGAATCAAAATTACCCGAAGCAGTGTCAGTTTATTCGGCAGATTCATCTGCATAAATTACATCTCCCATCAAATCATAGTCTCCGGCTTCTCGGATTCTTGCTGTTACAAAATCTCCGGAGTATAGTTCCTCTTGGGCGGTTAAAAACACCAGCCCGTCAATATCCGGCGCATCTCTGCGGGTTCGTCCGCAATAAATACTCTCTTCGGGCAACTTGCCCTCCACCAAAACCTGTACCACCTTACCAACTTCCTTTTCACAGAGGGACGCAGCAATATTTTTTTGAATATCCAAAATGGTTTCTTTTCTGGCTTCTTTCAAATCTTCATCAATCTGATTTTCCATGATTGCCGCCGCTGTACCTTCTTCCTGAGAGTAGGAAAATACACCCAAACGGTCAAAACGCAGTTCTTCCACAAAACCAACCAAGTCTTGAAATTCCTCTTCTGTTTCACCAGGGAATCCCACAATCAGCGTCGTACGAATGGCAATATCGGGCATCGCCCCACGCAATGCCGCTACCTTTTCTTTGATTAAGGCTTGGTTGCTCTTTCTTCCCATGCGCTTTAACACAGCATCGTTCCCATGCTGAATGGGCA
>JAEZPX010000278.1 GCA_023413275.1 Bacillota bacterium
GGATAAGCTTGTTTACGAAATCCACGATAAATTGCCCCTGTATTGATCTCAAAGGGTTTTCCATAGGGAATTAACGCTTCAATAGCACCAATTCCATACTCACAATATCGCTTGTTTTCTGTATCGAAATAAATTTGATTCTCATTAAATTTGCTTAACAAATCAAAGTGTCCAATTATTTCTGCACCTGTTTTTTCCAAAACTTCAGCTACAGTTTCAAAGTAAACCTTCGCATATGCATAGGAATCACCAGAAAATAACTCTCGAATATCCCTTTCCAAGATATCCGGCCTTTCATCCACAGGCAAATATTGATCCCCTTTTTTGATATAATGAACAGATCCTATGGCATATTCAAAATCAGAAATAGATTCTCGGGAATAAAAATCCTGTTCGACACCGCAGTAAACAGCAATCTTAGAGGCATAGATTTCCTTTAGGCGTAGAATTTCTTTTTGATATTTTTTTATGCCATCTTTGCTCATACAGTAGGCCTCATCAAAAAAGGTATAGCTGTGACCACTGAAACCCAGCGCCGTAAACCCTTTCTCAATGGCCGCCAAAACCATTTCTTCAGGCGTATTTTTTCCATCACAAAAGGTTGAATGGGTATGAAAATT
Organism: Bacillota bacterium; assembly: GCA_023413275.1. Lineage (GTDB taxonomy): Bacteria > Bacillota > Clostridia > Lachnospirales > Anaerotignaceae > Chakrabartyella. The sequence goes on from JAEZPX010000278.1 coordinate 621, forward strand.
CATTTTAGGTATCATTTTGTCATCTTCTCCTGCTTCACTTTATGGTCAATTACATGGCGGGAAGCCAATTCACTTCGAACATCCTCCAAGGAGATTCCTGCCTCTACCATAAGTACCATCACATGATACGCCAAATCAGCAATTTCATAAATGGTTTCTTGTTTGTCGTTGTCTTTTGCGGCGATGATGACCTCTGTTGCCTCTTCCCCAATCTTTTTTAGAATTTTATCTGTCCCTTTTTCAAATAGATAAGTTGTATAGGAGCCTTCTTTTTTTTCTGCTTTTCTTCCCTCAATCAACTCCATTAAGCTATCCATTGAAAAACTTTCATGGCTATCCTGAATAAAAACTGGGTTATGGAAGCAAGAATCCACACCTAAGTGGCAGGCAGGGCCATTTTTATCAACCACAACCGTTAAGGCATCTTTGTCACAATCCGCTGTAATGGAAATAATTCTCTGCACATTCCCTGATGTTTCGCCCTTTCGCCACAGTTCCTGTCTGGATCTGGACCAAAAACAGGTTTTGCCTTCTTTTAAACTAATTTGAAGGCTTTCCTTGTTCATATATGCCAAAGTCAATACCTTTTTGGTTTTTTGGTCCATAACCACCGCAGGAATCAGACCCTTTTCATCAAATTTTAATTCCGCTATATTCAGCATACCTTCCTCCTTATCTTCTTACAATAATGTTGTTTTCTGCCAAAGTCTTTTTTAGATTCGGAATGGTAACCTCACCAAAATGAAAAATAGATGCTGCCAAGCCTGCATCGACCTTAGGCAAAGCATGAAATAAATCCACAAAATCCTGCATACAACCGGCTCCCCCGGATGCAATCACAGGTACAGAAACAATATCGCAAACCGCCTCAAGCATTTCCAAATCGAAGCCTTTCTTCACGCCGTCGGTATCAATACTGTTTACAACAATTTCTCCTGCGCCCATTTTTTCACAGCGTTTAATCCAACTCAACGCTTCCATGCCAGTATTTTCTCTGCCACCCTTAGCAAAAACCATAAAATTTCCATCTACCCTCTTCATGTCAACAGATAAAACCACGCATTGGTCTCCATATTTTTTTGCCGCCTCTAAAACTAGGTTGGGATTTTTAATTGCTCCTGAATTTACACTCACTTTATCCGCACCGCATTTTAAAACACGGTCGAAATCTTCAATGGCATTGATGCCACCGCCAACAGTCAAGGGAATGAAAATCTGAGAGGCAACTTGACGCAAAATATCAGTAAATAGACCTCTGTCTTCCACTGAAGCGGTTATATCATAAAAAACCAGCTCATCGGCACCGTTGTCACTATAAAATTTTCCCAATGAAACAGGGGAGGATACATCGGCGAGCCCTTCAAAATGAACACCCTTTACTACGCGACCATCTCTCACGTCCAAGCAGGGAATAATTCTTTTTGTAATCATAGGCGCTCCCCCTTCGTTAACTCAATGGCACTTTTTAAATCAATATTACCTGTATACAGGGTCTTTCCTAAAATCGCACCATAAAGTCCTATTTTTTGTAGTTGCTCTATATCTGCAAGGGTAGTCACGCCGCCTGAAGCAACAATATCCACACTAAATTTTTCGGAAAGATCCCGATACAATGCTAAATTAGTACCGGCAAGTAAACCGTCCTTTGAAATATCCGTGCAAATAATAGTTTTCACACCAATCTTTTCAAGCTTTTCGCAGAAATCGAAGCAACTTTCCTGTGAAAGCTCAGTCCATCCTTTCACAGCCACCATACCGTCCTTAATATCCACACCAACAGCTATTTTTTCACCATATTTTTTTACCATATCCTTCAAAAAATCTGGATTTTCCACTGCAGCCGTACCCAAAATGACGCGAAAAACCCCTGCTTCCAGATATGTTTGAATGGTTTCCTCCGAACGGATGCCACCGCCGACTTCAACCAACAGCCCACTTTCTTTCACAATTTCCCGGATTATCTCCAGATTTGGAGTGCCCCCATCCTTTGCACCTTCCAAATCCACTAAATGCAAATAAGTTGCCCCAGCTTCTGCAAATCCTTTGGCAACGGAAACGGGTTGCGTACTATAGACTGTCTTTTGTGCGTAATCGCCTTTTACAAGCCTTACGGCACATCCTTCAATAATATCAATCGCTGGAAAAAGCTTCATAAGTTCCTCTCTTTCTATTCATAAAAAGACTAAGGCTTTGAGCCTTGCCCCAATTCCCCACAAGGGACTTCCCCCCTTGATCCTTCACAAACCTTGTACACATGGTTTGATATAAAAGTTTTCGCTCCACTTTTTCAAAAATGCGGATGGATTTGATCTTGGGGCCTTGCCCCAATTCCCCACGAGAGGCTCCCTCCCTCGACCCTTTTCAAGCCGTGTTTACACGGTTTAATATAAAAGTTTTTGATTTGCTTTTTTTAAAAAACGGATGGGTTTGTCTGAAATCCAAGGTTTTCAGTTCGGGTGGAACCCAAGGTCTTAACTCTACAACTCACAAAACGCCCTTAATATCTTTAGCCCTACCTCACCACTTTTTTCTGGATGGAACTGGGTTCCGTATACATTCCCTTTTTCAACAGATGCGGTAAGCATTGCACCATATTCCGTGGTTGCCG
>JAEZPX010000032.1 GCA_023413275.1 Bacillota bacterium
GCAACCCGTGGTGACTTGGGTGCTGTTCAGAACCGTTTGGAGCACACAATCAACAACTTGGGTGTTGCAAGCGAAAACATGACAGCTGCTGAAAGCCGTATCCGTGACGTTGACATGGCTGCTGAAATGATGGACTTCACAAAGAATAACATCTTGACTCAGGCTTCTCAGGCAATGCTTGCTCAGGCAAACCAGTTACCTCAGGGCGTATTGCAGTTATTGCAGTAATTTCAATAGTAACGATACATATTTTAAATTTAAAGCCCATACCTTGGTATGGGCTTTTCTTTACTACTTAACATAATTTAGATTAAAATGCTATTATACTAAGTGTTGAGAATCGGGATTGCTTCATGTGAAAAAAGCCTAATATCAAGTGAATTTTTTACGAATAATAAAATAGAAACATAATATAATCCAATGAAGTACAAATAAAAATAAGATTATTGATAAAAATAGATGTAAGATTTTTGAAGTTTTCAGGGTACTATAGTGATTTTTGTTAAAACAACTTGTCGATGAATGATTTCATAGAATACAGTTTAAAATGTATGTTGATGAATTATTATAAACTTGAAACTGGTTGACTTTTGTCGAATATAATGCTAGAATTTAATGGAAAACTCTTGGAAAATCAATGTAATTGATAGGAAAGAAAAGGAATTTTTAAGTATTTTTTTATAAAGAAAAAGAATGGAATGATAGATTTAATTGGTTTTATACAATTAAATTACAAGAAGAAAACGAATGGATTATGATTTCCCCAAAAAATTGAGGAGGATATTGCTGTGTCTTTCACGAAGACTGTCCTTATTGTTGATGATAATAAAGTAAATAGACAAATGCTATCCTTAATTTTAGGCTCTCAATATGAAATATTGGAGGCAGAAAACGGTGAAGCAGCCCTTGAAGTTTTGCAGAATTCATATGCAGGCATTTCTGTAATACTGCTTGATTTGGTTATGCCCATTATGAATGGGTATGAACTTTTAGCAGAAATACACAGAGATGCTTTTTTACGCAATATTCCTGTTGTTGTTATCTCTCAAAATGAAGTTCTGGATGCTGCTGCTAAGGCAAAGGCTCTTTCATATGGGGTACAAGATTTTATTCAGATGGCATGTGGCCCTGATGAAATTAAGCGGAGGGTAGAGAACACCGTATTATTAAAAAAGACTGCAAATATTCTTGATTTGGTACAGAGAGATACTCTTACAGGTTTGTATTCTAAAAAGCACTTTTATAGCTTAGCGGAAAAAACAATAAAACAAAATCCAGAGCAAAAATATGACATCATCTGTTGCGATATCGAGCGGTTTAAATTAGTGAACGAGCTGTTCGGCTTTAGTGAAGGGGATGCCCTTTTAAAATATGTCGCCCTGATGATTCGAGATAAGTTTCAAAAGGGAGGTATCTGCGGCAGAATTGGCGGCGATATTTTTGCAGTTCTTGTAGAGCATAGGGAAGAATATAACGAGAATGATTTTTTTGATTGCGTTGAGTATATCAACCGCTTTAATGAAAATTTACATAGTGTAATAAAATTTGGCATTTATACAATTGATGATGAGACGTTGCCTGTCAGCATAATGTGTGCCAGAGCTTGCCTTGCGTTAGAGTCAATCAAGGGTAAATACGCATCATATTTGGCTTTTTATAAAGATGATATTCGCCAAAAGTTGTTAGATGAACAATTCATTTTATCAAACATGAAAACTGCATTAAACAATAGAGAATTTGTTGTTTATTTTCAACCGAAATATGATTTGATGAATGAAAAAATTTGCAGTGCCGAAGCCTTGGTACGATGGATGCACCCTGAAAAAGGAATGATTCCACCCAATCGGTTTATTAAAATTTTTGAAGATAACGGATTTATTACCGAATTGGATTTATATGTATTGGAAGAATCCTGTCGATGGATTCGTTCTTGGATAGATCGGGGGAATCCCGCAATTCCTGTTTCCGTTAATATGTCAAGGGCTGATATTTATAATCCCAACATTGATGAAATTTTATTATCTTTGCTTGAGAAATATGATTTAACACCCAATCATATTTATATTGAAATTACAGAAAGTGCATATACTGAAAATTCAGAGCAGATTATTAATGGCATTAAGCAGCTAAAGGAATTGGGCTTTACGATTGAAATGGATGACTTTGGAAGTGGCTATTCTTCTTTGAATATGCTATCTGAGCTTCCCATTGATGTTCTTAAATTGGATATGCGCTTTGTGCAGGATCAAGAAAAATTCAGAGACAAAAGAAGTGTCATGAGTTTTGTAATCAGTCTTGCAAAATGGATGAACCTAAAGGTCATTGCCGAAGGGGTTGAAACAGAGGAACAAGTGAACCTATTGAAAATCTTAGGATGTCATAGTGTTCAGGGGTATTTTTTTTCCAAACCCTTACCGTTACATTCTTTTGAGGAGTTAATCAACGAGGTGAACTTGAGTCTGATTGATTCTGAAGCAGAACTTATTGCTACCAGCAATGAAAATATCTTAAAACTAGATATTGACAATAAGTATATGTTAATATTCGATCCAACTTCTGAGGATTTTGAAAGGTTTCAGTCTGTTTTTGCCCATAAGTATGCACTATTACAAGTTAAAACAATACCTGATTTACATGATATCTTAAAGGAACAAAAAACAAATATTGCTATTTTGATTTTTTCTGTTACTGAAAATGTAATAGAGGAAGACTTACACGAAATCAGTTATTTAACCAAACAATTTGAAATACCCATGATTACAATTCATGATACTACGGAATTGGTAGTGAAAGCCGTTTCTTTCGGCGCATTAGACTGCATTTTCAAACCGTATTTGTCAGAAACCCTTGATAATTCAGTAAGCAATACCTTGTGTCGTATGCAAACCTCTCAGTTCCAAAAAGAGGTTCAATTCAATGATGCAATTGCTGAAATGAAAAAGCGTGCTGAGGTTGATTTCTTGTCAGGGCTTCTAAACCGCTCTGAATTAAAAATTAGAATCCAAGATTTCTTCAATCAAAATCTGGAATTTACAGGGGCATTTATTTTAATTGATATTGACCATTTTAAGTCTATCAACATTGCTTTGGGATATGGCATGGGGGACAAAGTTCTATGTTCCGTTGGCGAAATGTTAGAATCTATTTTTGAGGAAACCAACTATATCAGCAGAATGGATGGGGATTTATTTGCCATATTTATTCCATTCCGTGTAGACCAAGAGATTTTGGAGGAAAAGTTGGAAAAAATTTGTCATGCCATTGCTTATGATAATGCAAACCTAAAATTATCTCTTACTTGTTCCGCTGGTATTTGTTTTTCACCTGAGCATGCTACAAATTATGAAGAATTGTATAGTAATGCAGAAATTGCATTATTGAATGCTAGGGTAAACCGCAAAAAACGGTTTCTTATTTACGATGAAGGCATGAAGGCGCCATTAAACGAAGAACATCAGCAACAGACCTTTGTGTTTTTGGATGATGTTTCTGATGGTATATTCATATGTGATACATTAAACGGAGAAATAATTTACATTAACGATACAGCCTGCAGATTAATAGACAAAAAAAGAGAAAGCTGCATTGGCGTTAGTTGCTCGGCCATTTTTGGTGAAATGAATCAAAACTTTGATTTTTCTTGCCAAAATATGAATTCATCAGATACTTTTTATGAGGAAGATAAATATTTAAAGGGTGTCGATAGGAAAGTGCATTTAAAAGCGAAACCAACAATTTTGAATGGAAAAAGATTAATCATCTATTATCTGCAGGAAAGTGAAGCTCATGCTTCTGTAAACTATGGACAATAGGGTGTATCAGTTGGCTGTCAGATATTTGTTGCCAGCTTCCGGCAAAGGTACACTAAAATGATAAAACATAGAGTATTCGACTGCCTCACTGGGAATAATCCTTGGTGGGGCTTTCACTTTTTTATAATTTTTTTTTATTATTTTTGAGATGAAATGAACGGTTTTCTTATAAGATTTCCTGAATTTGCAAAAAAAACAAAAAAAACATCTTTTTTTGACAAAGAATAATTGCATCACATGAAACCCTGTGCTACAATATAACGATGTTTAAATTTTAGAAACGATTGGAGCTTGTTATGGAACAAAAGATCGAAAATATTAGAAATGTGGCAATCATCGCCCATGTTGATCATGGCAAAACAACGCTGGTTGACCAGTTACTGCGTCAGAGTGGTATTTTCCGCTCAAATCAAGTGGTACAAGAACGAGTAATGGACAGTGGTGATATTGAACGTGAAAGAGGCATTACTATTCTTTCCAAAAACACTGCTGTAAACTTTCATGACACCAAAATCAATATTATCGATACCCCCGGGCACGCGGATTTTGGCGGCGAGGTAGAACGTGTATTGAAAATGGTGGATGGCGTTGTTTTAGTTGTTGATGCTTTTGAAGGACCTATGCCTCAAACAAAATTCGTATTGCGTAAGGCTCTTGAGTTAGACCACCCCGTTGTCGTTTGTGTGAACAAGGTTGACAGACCAGAAGCACGTCCTGATGAAGTTGTGGATGAAGTTCTGGAGCTTTTTATGGAGCTGGATGCCAGTGAAAAGCAATTAGATTCTCCCTTTGTTTTTGCTTCTGCAAGAGGGGGTTATGCTTCCACAGATTCCTCCGCCAGAGAAGGGGATATGATGCCTTTGTTTGAAGCGATCATCAATCATGTTCCAGGCCCCAAGGGTATTTTAGATGCGCCTTTGCAGGCGTTAATTTCTACCATTGACTACAGCGAATATGTTGGTCGTATTGGTATTGGCAAAATTGAAAACGGCACAATTCATGTGAATGATGAGGTTGTTGTTTTGAATATGCATGATGAGGATTCATTGAAAAAACTGCGTATTTCAAAGCTATATCTTTTTGAAGGTTTGCAAAGAGTTGAAGTAAAAGAGGCAAGCGTAGGTAATATTGTTGCCATTAGTGGTATCGAAAACATTATGATTGGTGACACCATTTGCTCTCCCGATAAACCGGAGGCACTGCCTTTTGTAAAGATTTCTGAACCTACCTTATCTATGAATTTCGCTGTTAATGATAGTCCTTTTGCTGGACAGGATGGTAAGTTTGTAACTTCCCGTCAGGTAAGAGATAGATTATACAAGGAATTGAACACAGACGTTAGTCTTAGAGTGGAAGATACTGAATCTATGGATTGTATGCGTGTTTCCGGCAGAGGGGAATTGCATCTTTCTATTTTGATTGAAACATTGCGCCGTGAAGGCTTTGAATTTCAGGTTTCCAAACCTGAAGTATTATTCAAAGAGATTGATGGAAAGCAGTGTGAACCTATGGAGTTCGTTACTATCGACGTCCCTGAAGAATTTGTGGGGAATGTAATTGAAAAGCTTGGCTCCAGAAAAGGCGAAATGACAAATATGTATCCCTCAAAGGGAGGGTATACTCGTTTGGAATTTACCATTCCTGCCAGAGGTTTGATTGGTTATCGTAATGAATTCTTGACAGATACAAAGGGAAATGGTATCCTGAACTCAATTTTTGAAGGATACGAACCATATAAAGGGGAAATCCCCATGCGTTCTCAAGGCTCCTTGGTGGCTTTTGAAAGTGGCGAGGCAATTACCTATGGATTATATAATGCCCAAGAAAGAGGCAGTTTGTTCATCGGTGCCGGTGTTAAGGTATACGAGGGAATGATTGTGGGTAGAAATGCCCGTGTGGATGATATGGATATCAATGTGTGCAAAAAGAAGCAGCTTACCAATACCCGTTCCTCCGGTTCCGACGATTCATTGCGTCTGACCACGCCAATTCAAATGTCCTTGGAACAGTGCATGGAATTCATTGGTGAGGACGAGCTGTTGGAAGTAACCCCAACGAATCTGCGTATGCGTAAAAAGATTTTGGACAATAACCTTCGCAGAAAGCAAAAAGCACGCAGTAATTAATGAGTATCAGTGAGTATGAGGTGTGATATGGAAGAAAGAGTAAAAAGAAAGACTTCCTTTGTCAAGCAGGCCGCCATTTTAGCGACGGCCAGCATCCTTGTACGCTTTTTAGGTTTTGTTTATCGCCTACCCTTAACCAATATGATTGGGGACTCAGGCAACGGTAATTACAGTGCTGGATACTACATTTATACTTTTCTGCTCATACTTTCCTCAGCGGGGTTACCTGCGGCCATATCGAAAATGGTCTCAGAAAGAATTGCATTAAAAGAGTATCGAAATGCCCACATGGTATTTCAAAGTGCGCTGATTGTTTCGGGAACCTTGGGTCTTTTGTTTTCTGTTTTACTTGCAGTTTTTGCCCAAGAAGTTGCAAACTTTTCCAATACGCCGGAAAGCTTTTATTGTATTTTAACACTATCACCAACGATATTTATAGTGGGAATTATGTCGGCATACCGAGGTTATTTTCAAGGAATGAACACCATGGTGCCAACAGCAATTTCTCAGATTGTAGAGCAGGTTTTTAATGCCTTTTTCAGTGTTTACCTAGCCTATCTATTCCTAAGCTACGGTGTGCCTGCAGGGCAAAAAAATATTCCCTTAGGTGCAGCCGGTGGTACTATGGGTACAGGAATTGGTGCGGTAGCAGGTCTTTTGGTAATTTTGTTCAGCTACCTTTTGATTCGGCCTACGATTAAAAAGAAGGTCAGAAGATGTCATCAAGCCTATGAAGAAAGCCGCAAAGATACGGCAATACAGCTTTTGAAAACCGCTTGGCCAATTATTGCTGGCACAGCAGTATTTAGTATAACCAATCTAATTGATATGAACATGGTTACTCGTATACTGGAGAGCACAGGATATACTCATGAAAAGGCCATATTCTTATATGGACAGCTATCTGGTAAATATGTGACCCTAACAACTTTACCGGTTTCTATCTCCACAGCGTTGGCCACAGCAGCCTTGCCCAGTATTGCATCTTCAGTGAAATTAAAGGAATTTAAACAGGTTCGTAGAAAAATGAATTTGACTTTTCGTCTTTCCATGATTATTTCTGTTCCTGCGGCAGTGGGGATTGGTGTTTTGGGTGATCCCATTATTCAATTGCTGTTTCCCAACGCCAAAGAAGGCGGCACACTTTTAATGGTAGGTGCCATTTCCATTCTATTTTTGGCACTTTGCCAAACTGCAACAGGAATCCTTCAGGGGATTGGGCACATTAAAGTTCCTGTTATTGGTGCAGTTTTAGGGGCTATTGTAAAGATTATTTTAAATTATGTCCTAATTGGAATTCCTCAATTGAATGTGATTGGAGCTGTATTATCAACAACAGGCTGCTATTTGGTGGCAGGTGTTTTTGATGTAATCATGCTTTCCAGAATTACCGGGGTCAGATTTGACATGA
>JAEZPX010000072.1 GCA_023413275.1 Bacillota bacterium
GCCTTAGACCCTGCTTTTCGTACTGGCTGTAAACTGGCAGTGATTGATGAGACAGGGAAACCTTTGGAAACAGCGGTGATTTATCCTACTCCACCTCAAAATAAAAAGGAAGAGGCAGAAAAAACACTGAAACGCCTCATTGAAACCTATGGGGTTTCCTTAATATCCATTGGAAATGGTACTGCTTCCAGAGAATCAGAGCAGTTTGTTGCAGAGGTTTTAAAAGGGTTAAACCAAAAGGTGCAGTATATCATTGCCAACGAGGCAGGAGCCTCCGTTTATTCCGCTTCCAAGCTTGGTGCTGAGGAATTTCCTCAGTATGATGTATCCCTGCGCAGTGCCGTTTCCATCGGCAGAAGAATTCAAGACCCCTTGGCGGAGCTAGTTAAGATAGACCCCAAATCCATTGGTGTGGGGCAATATCAGCATGATATGAACCAAAAACGCCTTGGCGAAACTCTAGGGGGCGTGGTGGAAGATTGCGTAAACAGTGTGGGAGTTGACTTAAATACCGCAAGCCCCTCTCTTCTGTCCTATGTGGCAGGAATCAACAGTACCGTTGCAAAAAACATCCTGTTATATCGTGAAGATAACGGAAAATTTAAAACACGCAAGGAATTGCTGAAGGTGCCGAAGTTAGGGCCAAAGGCATTTTTGCAGTGTGCCGGATTTTTACGTATCCCCGAAAGCACCATGGCGTTAGACCACACAGGGGTGCATCCTGAAAGCTATGGCGCGGCAGAAAAGCTTCTCAGTGCTTGCGGTTTTACCCTAGAGGATGTAGCAAAAAAACAGGTCTCAGGCTTAAGCAAAAAAATAAACTCTCCTGAAAAAATGGCAGAAACACTGGGCATAGGCGTTCCAACCTTAGAGGACATTATCAAAGAATTGGAAAAACCAGGGCGTGACCCTCGTGAAGATGCCCCTGCCCCTATTTTACGCAGTGATGTTCTTTCCATGGAGGACTTGCAAGAAGGTATGATTTTGACGGGAACCGTTCGCAATGTCATTGACTTTGGTGTATTTGTGGATATTGGTGTGCATCAAGACGGCTTGGTGCATATCTCTCAGATTTGCAACCGTTTTATTAAACACCCACTAGAGGCAGTAAAGCTAGGAGATGCAGTAAAGGTGAAGGTCCTTTCCGTAGATATGGAGAAAAAGAGAATTTCACTAACCATGAAAAATGTAGAATAAAAAAACAAGGGTGCCGACTTCGTCGACACCCCTTTTCTATAGTCAAACTAATTTCATCTACCTCTTGCCAAACGTTCCAACTGAATAATCAGCATAGGCACAAATGCCAGACCAACAATCTGCAAAATATGGGTTACCGTCAAAGCGTCATTGATGTCAAATAATTGGTGCAAACCAGAAAACATCAGCACTGACATTAACAAAACACCACCAATGGCAAAAGCACCATAGCTATAAGGGTTATTGGGCAGGCGGAAGATAGAGCGTGTCCCTCTGCAATTAAAACCATGGAACAGACGAGCCAAGCAAAGAGTGGCAAATGCCATAGTAGAGGCCAAACCGGGGTTTTCTCCCAAACCAACATAAAAAGCTACAATAGTTACAACAGAAATCAAACCGCCTTGTAACACCAATCTTTTTACAAAATCCGGAGTTAAAATACTTTCTTTTGGATTTCTTGGTTTATCGTTCAATAAATCCCCTGTGGGTTTTTCCATATTTACTGCCAACGCAGGCAAGCTATCTGTCAGCAAATTAATAAACAATAGCTGTACTGCTGTAAAAGGCAATGGCAAGCCCAATAAGGAAGTAAATAAAACTGTTATAATTCCCGCAAGGTTACCAGAAAGTAAAAACTGAATGGAGTTTTTAATATTTCCATACACGTTTCGTCCGTTTCCAACAGCTTTTACAATGGTTGCAAAGTTATCGTCGGTTAAAATCATTGCCGCGGCATCCTTCGATACCTCAGTACCCGTAATACCCATGGCGATACCGATATCCGCCTGTTTTAGCGCAGGGGCATCATTTACACCGTCACCGGTCATTGCCGCAATATAGCCATTTTCCTGCCATGCCCGCACAATTCTGATTTTATGCTCTGGGGAAACACGGGCATACACAGAAATTTCTTTCACCATACCCCGTAATTCTTCATCACTGATATGCTCCAGTTCTGCACCTTCAACAGCTCTTTCCCCTTCCTGCAAAATACCAATCTCCTTTGCAATGGCAGAAGCAGTTACCTTATGATCCCCTGTAATCATAACAGGGCGAATGCCTGCCCGCAGACAGTCGGCAACAGCAAGAGCAGATTCCAAACGGGGAGGATCCATCATGGCTATCAATCCAATAAAGGTCAAATCCCGTTCATCCTCCAAAGTCAAACGGCGTTGTTCCCCAATTTCTTTTTTTCCAAAAGCCAAAACACGAAGTCCTTGAGAAGAAAATACTTCATTTTCTGCAAAGATTCTATCTAAATCCTTTTGGGTAATTTCCCTTACAGCATCATTTTCCACAATATTGCTGCATCTGGAAAGTAGCACATCAGGAGCACCCTTTGTCATCATCAGATGTTTACCATCAAGCTGATGCAAAGTGGACATAAGCTTTCGATCAGAATCAAAGGGAAGCTCGCTTAAGCGAGGATACTCTCCTCTAATATCTCCCTCATGACCACCGGTTTTTCTGCAAAAGCTGAGCAAGGCCGTTTCCGTGGGATCACCAATTTTGGCATCTCCACTGATTGCGCCGTCATTACAAAGCACCCCTGTTACTATGAGCTCTCTATGCTGTTTTTTATCACAATCCACATCATCTGCATCCGTGGTGCCCCTCAGGGTGAAAATCTTTTGCACCGTCATTTTGTTCTGAGTTAGAGTACCCGTTTTATCTGAACAGATAACAGAAACACAGCCTAAGCTTTCCACAGCACGAAGGTTTTTGATAATGGCATTTTCTTTCGCCATTTTTTGAGTACCAATTGCCAATCCAATGGTCACAATAGAGCTTAGCGCCTCAGGTATTGCCGCCACTGCCAAAGCCACAGCAAACATCAATGCATCTGCTAAAGCCTGACCACGCCATACGCCAAGACCAAACACAATCACACAGATTGCCAGAATGACAAAAGAGAGCTTTTTCGAGAAATCATCTAAGCTTCTTTGCAGTGGTGTTGCT
>JAEZPX010000171.1 GCA_023413275.1 Bacillota bacterium
GAAGAAGATTATGAAAAAATTGAGAGTGCTTTTCCCCCTATCATTGCTAAAATTGATGAGAGAAGAAGGACTGCTCTGCCTTTCAGAGGAGAACAGGTAATGTCCATTCGTGAAGCTATGTTTGCAAGGCGAAGTACCATAAGAGTGGAGCAAGCCTTGGGACGGATTTGTGCATCACCTGCTGTTTCCTGTCCCCCTGCTATACCTATTGCTATAAGTGGTGAGCGAATTACAGAAGAGATGATACGGTTATTTTTCCTTTATGGTATAGAGGAGATTGACGTGGTGGTTGAAATGTAAGGAAAGGTGAAGGTGAAAAACACTGACTTCTTTTCAATTTGAGAGAGAATAAGAGGCGAAATGAAATGGGTGGGGACTTTATTATATCTGTTCCAAGTTTTTTGATGTTAATGGGGGCCAGTTTTTTAGCAGGATTTTTAGATTCTATAGCCGGCGGTGGAGGCCTCATATCTTTGCCAGCCTATACGTTGACAGGAATCCCGATGCATTTTGTATATGGATGCAACAAGTTTTCTGCTGCCTTTGGTACCACAATAGCCACGTTACGGTATTGGAAGCATAAGATGCTGGATATTCAAGTGGGAATTTTAGCGGCGATTGGTGCTTTTGCAGCATCCGCTTTGGCGGCGAAGGTGGTGCTTTATTTTAGCGACAATACCTTAAAAGCCATGATGCTGATTTTTTTACCCATTGTTGGAATCGTTACGTTATTAAACAAAAATATGGGGGAGGAGAATCATTCTGATTCTTTTTCTAAGAAAAAGAAGGTTATTTTAGCGTTGTTGATTGGTGGGCTCATTGGATTCTACGATGGTTTGATTGGCCCCGGCACAGGAACGTTTGCGTTGATGGCCTTCTGTTTTGTGATGAAATATGATTTGCGTACTGCTTCGGGGAATGCAAAATGTTTAAATTTAGCTTCTAATTATGCAGCTTTGGCAGTATTTCTATTGGAAGGAACCGTGTATTTCAAAATTGCAATTCCTGCGGCTTTATTTGGGATTGCAGGGAATTACCTTGGAGCGGGTTTTGCAATAAAAAAAGGCGCAAAGGCCATTCAATATATGTTAATGGTGGTAATTGTGTTATTATTCATCAAAATGGGTGTGGATTTCTTATTATGATTAAAAAGGGACATCAAGCAAATTCAGTGCAGGCGTCCCTTTTTATTTTATAATGTTTTTTGCATCAAAACGATACTAAAGGTACGCCCCAATTTTTCTCCCACATTTTGAAACTCCCCTATCTGGAAAAAACCATTTTTTATATGGAACTGAATACTTGGTTGATTCTCAGAGGAAATTTCTGCGATAAGATGATGTAATCCAAGGGTTTTTCCATCCTGTTCCAATAAGGAAAGACATTTTGCACTGACCCCTTTTGCGGTGTAGTCCTGGGCGATAAAGTAAGAAACATCAGCAGTTTTCTGAAAGGTGGAGAAAGGATGAAAAGGAGACAGAGAACAAAAGCCGACAGTTCTGTTTGCATCTGCATCAACCACAGCATAGGCGCACAAATCCTCTGATCTTTTCATCAGCATTGGGTAAAACTGTTCTGGCAGGGGCGTTGGTGGAAAAGCGCTGGTACCAGTGGTAACGTAATAATTAAAAATTTCCATAACCGTTTTTTGGTGCTCCATTCCAAGCTTTTCAAAAACAATATTCATCATGTACACCTCCTAATATGGATGGTATACCAATTTATGGGATGTTTCAATAGTAAAGTCAAAAAAAGGGGAAAACTGCGAAAAGATTTCCCCCTTTACCTCATTAAAACAAAAGTGTCCCTTCAGCCTTTGCGGATGCAATATCCTTCATAATACTTTTTTGTTTTTCATCAAATAGCAATTCTTTATTGTATTGATAGTATTTTTCACTGCCATTTTCACTGATAAACTTTACACTGTAGAAATTGGTGGTTAATTCTGTAATAAAAATAACCATTTCTTGCCCTGCACCAAAGACTTCTTCTAAAAAGAGGAAGGCATTTTCCAGTTCTTTTTCGCCTGTCTCAATAAGCTGCTCCCTCTGGGTAACGTCCTTGGAAAAGGAGGCTTTGATTTCTTCAAAAACAGCCTCTTTTTCTTGAATGCCAAGACCCTTTATTTCTTTTTCCAAAGCAAAAAGTCGTTCTATGGTCATGCGGCGGCTTTTTTTGGTGCTTTGATCCAAAAGGTCGGCCTTCTGTTCCTTGACAAAGGAATTTTCTTTCTCCTCAATCAAGCCTTCAAGAAGCTTATCCCATGGTGTTTCCTTGCAGTAAGGGTTTTGGAAGCGTTCTTTCAGTTCCACAAGGGCTTGATGTAGTTCTGTGGTAGCTAAATCCCCTTCATATGCCAGCCTAAAATCATCAGAAAGGCGACTTAGTAGCAGGCCAAGAACGCTGAGCTTCTCGTCAAAGGGAGCGGAAGAGAGCTTCGTTGCTGATTGCTTTGTATAGGTACCGTTTAGGATATCCTCCACATGATAATCTGTTTTATATTTATGATATAAATCCAAATAATTGGCGAAATCTCTGGCGATTTTTTGATGCTGCAGATATTGT
>JAEZPX010000187.1 GCA_023413275.1 Bacillota bacterium
CAATCAATGAGATATTAAAAAAATGATACGCCACAAGAGGATAGCTAAATAGCGATGCATATAAAGAAAGAATGAAAGTTTTCTTCATTTTGCTCATAACATCTGTCTCATTGGAAACGACTTGTAAACCCAGCCAGATGCCCACTACAGTAATATATGATAGCTGAAAACCAGCATTCCATAAATACAAAGGCTGAAAAAACAAAAGAAAGAGAGCAGCTATGGCTACATTATTTAGCATATCACTTCTTCTAAAGAAAACTCTCCCAAGCAAAGCAACAGTAATCATAATAACCGCTCTAACTGAGGATGGTGAAAATCCAGTAAAAATTAAAAAAACCATACAACAGGCAATGGTAATCAGCGCCCCTGTCCGTTTACTTTGCTTCAGGCATTTTTCAATAATAAAATGAACCATTAGGACAAAAATGGAAACATGAAGCCCCGAAACGCAAAGAATATGATTGATTCCTGCTTTTATGTATAAGTCTTTGGTTTCTTGGTCTATGTCATCTTTCTCTCCCGTTACCATTGCTTTTAGTATCCCGCTTTCTCTCTGGGGTAGAGCCGTATCAAACACGGCAAAGACCTGTTCTTTTATCTCTTGCAGCTTCACTGAAAAATCATTGCTTTTACCAATCTTTTGAATCCTCTCGGGATATATCTTATAATCAACGCTCTTTGTCTTTAAATATAATCTCTCATCGTAGCCACCGGGAATTGTTTTCCCTTCCAAGGGTAAAACTTCTCCTGAAATCAAAATTTCATCTCCGACTTGAAAAAAATCTCCTTCTGTCCAAATTGCATATACCACTACCGTATTGTTTTGTCCTGCTTCAGATGGCGCTTGCAAGCGCACAAACAGCTTTTGATTCCCTGAAGAGGTTGTCCCCTCCTCAAAAATCACACCGGGGCAATTCAAAAGGGTTATTCCTTCTAATCCTGCAAATGATGTTTTTACAGAATTTCCGGCTAGAAAAAAGCCTAATAACGCCATTATAATGAATGTAGCTGCCATTTTAAAATGCTTTTTTATCACGAAACGTGATATGCATAAAAGGATAAAAACGAAAAAAGCTAGGCATATCTCTTTCGATATACCTAGCCGAATATATATTCCACCTATCGTGAATATTAGTGCCCAAAGGGCCGGTCTTTTTATTCTCATAGCAATCAACTAACTGTTTTCAAACTTTTTACAGCAACAAAGGGAGTACTGAAATCAATATGGCCTTTGAATGCCTCTACTTTTTCACCCTCAATCAAAAATTGAACTTTTTTCACATTATCCAACTCCGAAAGAGAATTTACAATAGAATAGATTGTAAGCAATTCTCCCGTTGTACCTCCATTGTGTTTTGCAACAAATTCCTGACTTAAGTTTACATAGCAAACACCATCACTGGTGGTCGTAACGTCCATAATTTTTGTTTCAGTTGGTATCGTTGCGTAGTTTCCTTTTTCCTTTGGGCCCGCTATCAACTGCTCTAATATGGTTCTTTCCCTTGGTTGATTTGCATTCACTTCCACTACCCGATCTTCAACGATCAAGTCTGTGGCATCCGCATTGGAGAAATACAATTTCAAAATAGCATATTCCGTTGTGGTTGCAGAGACAGATGGATCAATCAAAACATTCTCACGATTCATCTCACCATAAACTTCGCCAGTTCTTGATTTCAGGGGCACACCTTCAACAGTAAATACCACAGAATTCAAAAAATTAAGGGAAGTAAGGGACCATACAATGGATGAGCGGCAAATCACCTCATCCACACTGCTTAAGCCGTAATAAGCGGAATTAAAGTCTATTTTAGCCACATTTCCTGTGATTACAGCAGAGTTTATTTCCAAAACCTGAGGAATCGTAGGTTTAATGCCATCTGACTTTACTCCATTTCTTAAATCCTCCAAAATTGTATAGACCATATCAATCTCAGAACCCGTCTGGATATCTATTTCCGTAGCTTTCATTTTTCCATTGGCGCTCATATAGTAAAGCTCAGTGGCACTTTCCCCATCATCAAAAAACTGTTCCTTTAAAAATAAGCCCACCGAAACGATAACCAATAAAGCCATCCCTATAATTACAACAATAGAAATTACTTTTTTAAGTTTTGCCAAAATCCATCCTCCTTCTTAGCTATCTATAAAAAGGCCTTATTACAAATTTTATGATACATTTTGACGTATCGGAATTCGCACCAATATGGTAGTGCCTTCATCCTCCTTGCTGTAAACCTTTATACTTCCATTGTGCATCATGATTGTACTATGGGTAATAGACAGCCCTAGACCCGTACCACCCGTTTCTCTGTCTCGTGTTTTATCTACCCGATAAAATCTCTCAAAAATTCTTGCTACTTCATCATCAGGTATGCCAATGCCTGTATCCGCCACACTGATAAAAACATTTTGATGATCTGCATCCAGTTTCATTTCAACTTCGCCGCCCTCAGGGGTATATTTAATTGCATTATCAACTAAATTTGCAACGGCTAAGGTCAGCTTCATTTCATCTACTGTGGCCGTGATTTCCTTTACCTTCTCATAGTGAATATGGATATTTTTTTCTTTTGCCAAGGGAAGCAGCCTCTTGATAATTCCCTCTAGCATCTCATTCAAATCCATTTCTTTAAAGTTCAAGGGAACTTCTTTTTGGTCCAGCTTAACCAAAGTCAAAAGATCATTAATAATTGCCGCCATTCTATCTACCTCAGAATTAATGTCATGGAGAAATTCAACATACATCTCCTTGGGAACATCCTCTTGCAGTAAGATGGATTCACTTAAAACCTTAATAGAGCTTAATGGTGTTTTTAATTCATGAGAAACATTAGAAACAAATTGCTGTCTTGTGGATTCCACCTTCTCAAGCTGATCTGCCATTTGATTACAAGCAAGGGCCAAATCCACCATCTCATTATGAATTTGAGAATGCACCTGAACCCTCTGTTCAAAATGACCCTCAGACATTTTCTGAATGACTTTAATAAGCTTCTTAATTGGCTCTGTAAAAATCTGAGACATAATAATCATGATGATAATTACAATAATGGATAGGCCTGCTAAAAGCAAGTTACCCTTTTTTGCAATATTATTTACAGTCACAGAAATATCACTCAAATCAGCGGAAACCAAAACCACACCCACTCGGCTGTTATTGCTCCCGGAAATGGAAACTGCAGCATAGACCACGCCATCCTCCTGCACTCTGGCAATATCCTTATTGCCTAAAGCTTCAATTACTTCGGAGATGAAAACAGTTTTTCCAACCTCACTGTATCCGGTATCATACACTACTAAGCAAGACGAATCCAAAACCAAAACACGGAAGTCATTTTGATGGCTCATATCCAACATGGTTTCTTCCAACGCATCCCGATCATCCTTATTAAACATATAATCGTGGGAGGTTATCTGCCCTGAAATCACGTTTGCCTCACTGAGTAGTTCCTTTTTTCTTTCTTCAATAAAATAGTCCTGTACGGAATGCAGTATAGTACTTGCAATTAAAAGCAGGGGAACAATACCTACCACAACATAGGTGGCCAAGAGAATCCATCGTAAGCTAAGAAAACGAGGTTTTTTCTCTTTCCGTTCAGGTTGTTTGCTCTTAATTAAAATAATAACCAACTCCCCATTTTGTAAAAATGTATTTGGGTTCACTGGGATTTGCTTCAATCTTTTCCCTTAATCGACGTACATGGACGTCAACCGTACGCACATCCCCCGGGTAATCATACCCCCATACAGTATCTAGCAATTTTTCCCGACTATAAACCTTCCCGGGATTCTCCATCAAAAGCTCCAATAAATCAAATTCCTTGGCCGTAAGATTAATTTCTTTTCCTTGAATAAAGACCCGACGACTATCATAAGAAAGTTCCAAATCTCTTGCCTTTAAAATATTCTTGGCAGCACCTTCCACAGGGCCTTTTTTCACACTACGGCGTAAAATGGCTTTGATTCTGGCTTTCAACTCCAAAATATTAAAGGGTTTTGTAATATAGTCATCTGCACCATACTCTAATCCCATAATTTTATCCATATCTTCGCCTTTCGCAGTAACCATTATAATTGGCACCTGAGAAAACTCTCTTACCTGCTGACAAACCTGCAAGCCGTCCATCTTGGGTAACATAACATCCAATACAATCAAATCAAAGCTGGTGGATTTAATTAACTGCAAGGCCTCCTCGCCATCATAGGCGGGGGTAACCTCCATACCATCCTGCTCCAGAGAAAATTTTATTCCTTTTACAATGAGTTTTTCATCATCAACAACCAAAACATGATATGCCATAAGAACCTCCTATTTATTCAGCTATAATATACTCTTTCATGGCATTCAGCTTTTTAATGCCAATTCCGGGGACATTTATGATCTCCTCCGTACCATGAAAAAGTCCGTTTTTTTCCCGATAAGTTATAATTTCCTTCGCAAGCTTTTCTCCCACACCAGGCAAGGACTCCAAAGTTTCTTGGTTAGCCGTATTAATGTTGATTGCCCCAATTGTACCCGGCAAAAACAGCTTGTACTCCCCAGCCCATCTGGTTTCCAATTCCTCAACAGTAACAGCAGAGCCCATACACAAAGATTTTCCTCCTTTTTTGGAAAGTAAAATAAGTGTAATTGCAAAAATCAGAACCATAATCAAAAGAATTTGTAATCCTCTTTTCTTGAGAGATAAAACTTCCATTTTTTTATCCAATTTTTATAAAAACCCCTTTTGTCTCGCACCTAAATTTGTTATAATTGGAAAGTATGTGTAAACAAAATGAATATAATACGAATCTATTATGATACACACCTTTGCAAACATTTATATTTTATCACAAAAACAGGGAGCAAACACAAGTAATTATACTTTTTATCGCATGAAAAGTACAATTTTAAACAGATGCTTCATTCTCTCCCTCAGCCTTTTTATTCTAACACAAAATTCCCAAAAGTTAAAGTTATATAGGAGATGTCAATGAAACAATCATTTTTAATATTTATTCTATCCTTGTCTCTGACTGTACCATGCTTTTCTGCCTTTGGCGAAACACTACAAGGGGATAATTCCACAACCCCAGCAACAACTGAAACTACAAAAGCCCCTGAATTATGCGCAGAGGCTGCCATCCTTATGGATGCAACCACAGGGGAAATATTATATGAAAAAAACAGTAAAAGTAAAATGTATCCCGCCAGCATTACAAAAATTATGACTGTGCTATTAGCCTTGGAAAAAGGAAATCTAAACGATACCATTACATTTTCCCATGATGCTGTTTATAGTATAGAACCCGGCAGCGCACATATCGCCATGCAGGAAGGAGAGCAAATCACCTTAGAACAAGCGTTATATGGTATTTTGCTTCGATCCGCTAACGAAGTGGCCAATGCCGTTGGGGAATACGTGGATGGTTCCATCCCTGCCTTTGCCCAGCACATGACCCAACGTGCGAAAGAATTGGGGTGCGAATCCACCAATTTTTTAAATGCTAATGGTCTATTTGATGAAAACCATTATACCACTGCCTACGACATGGCCTGCATTGCCAGAGAGCTATTAAAGCAAGAAGCCTATCAAAAGATGATGAGCAATACGTATTACGAAATTCCCCCAACGAATAAGCAATCAGAAACCCGCTACCTTCATGGTCAGCATCAAATGCTTAACCCAAAATCCATTTACTACTATGAATATGCCACCGGAGGAAAAACCGGGTATACCTGGGAAGCCCTCAATACGCTGGTCACATTTGCAAAAAAGGGAGATACCCAGCTCATCGCTGTTGTATTAAAATGTAAAGGTGCTGAGCACTATGTAGATTCAAAAGCTTTATTTGAATACGGTTTTTCCAATTTTCAAACAGTAAAGGTTTTTTCTGCCCAGGACTATAGCAAGACTGTAAATGTGGTAGAAACCTACAAAAACAAAACAACCACCTTGGGCAGTATTCAAGTTGTACCAAAGGAAGATGTGTATAAAACCATACCAGCAAACACAACGCTGTCAGACCTCAAAATTGATGTCGACTGTCCAGAAACAATTGATGCTCCTATTTCAGAAGGACAAGAAATCGGTACTATTACAGCAAAAACAGGAAAAGACACCATAACAACATCCTTTGTTGCTCAATCAGCTGTGGCGGCAACCTCGGTTGAAGCTCGTTTAGCACAAGAAAAAGAATCCAAAGTGAAACTTCTTAAAACCATTGGTACCGTTTCATTAGGAATTCTTCTATCTTGCCTAATTGTCTTTGCAGTGACACGAACTATCGGCCATATGAAAAGAAAACGAAGGAAAAGACTGCGTACCTTGCGTAGAAAAAAATATAGAAGATAGGCAATTTTATTTCATCAACCATTGAATGAAATTTTCTTCTAGCATCGAAACAATTTTTCATCTAAACAATAATCAGTAAACTGGTTCGTGGGTACGCTCCTATGGTGACTTGAAAATAACGCATATAAATATAAAATACTCTATACAGGGTATTTTTTGTTTTATACATTAATAGTAATACATACGCAAACTACAGAAAATGCACTCATCAGAACACGGATTACAGCGTACTTCCAGTTGAAATACAATATATTTTCATTCTGCGGGAAGAATAATTACACAAAAAAAGGGCAGCTAATCTGCCCTTAAAATCTTTCGAACTATAGAATTATCTAATTACACGTCTTGCTGTTACATATGTATTTGCGCTGTAGCTACTGCTTAAAGAAGTGGTTGTTACGCCATAAGCCGCACCATCTGTTGAATGAATATAATTGCCATCACCCATATAAATCCCAACATGAGAAATTCCACTGTTACCGCCTGTATTAAAGAAAACCAAATCTCCCGCCTGCAAATCAGACTTGGAAACCTCAACCCCATTAGAAACCATAGAGTAAGAGGATCTGTTGAGAGTGATACCATAATTTTTCATAACGGCATAAACAAAACCAGAGCAATCCACACCTTTAGAAAGATTCGTTCCACCCCAAACATAAGGTGTACCAATATACTGCTTAGCAAAAGAAACAACCTCTGCACCCTTGGAAGAATCCTTGGATCTGGTGGTACGTTCGCCTTTACGTACAGAAAGGAATTCTGAACTAACATAACCCTTTACACCATCATCCGTTACAACTCTAACCCAGTCTTGTCCAACACGATCAATATTTACTTCTGCACCATAAGGCAACACTTCCAAAACTATGGAAATCATTGATGCTTCTTTACGAAGCTTAACGCCTGATGAGGAAGTAACCACGCCATATGTATCCTCAATTTCCTGCCCCGCATTTTCTGTAGCCGCAGAAGCAACGGAAGTGATCTTGGTTAAAAGTTCTCCTGAGATATAATCCTTGCTAACATAAGCAGTATCACCATCAAACTCGATGCGATACCAATCGCCGCTTTGACCAGTAACAACTATCTCTTGTCCATCCTTTAACTTACCCAAGGAATCTGCCGAAGCCGAAGGTGCCTTTCTAACATTAATGCTGCTGCCTGTAGCCACTGCATCTGTTTTTGTCAATTCAAAGTAGTCAGCAGAAACAAAAGCGCTCTCGCCTTCATAAGAGATTTGATACCAGTCTCCACTTTTTCCAACTACTGTATATTCCGAGCCTTTATCTATTTTTCCAACAACATCAGCTCCTGCATTCCCTTCTTTTCTAACATTTACTGCAGAATCAGTAGCTTGTCCTGCATCTGCAGCAAAAGCCACTGTGGAAGCAGCCATAATCATTGATGTTGTAATACAAACATGCTTTAACGCCTTGGTAATTATCATAACAGATTCTCCTCCGAAGTCAACAAATCAAATTGTTACATAATTGTTAACTTAAGTATAAAGAATATTAAGAAAATTGTCAACTGTAATTCTCCATAATTATGTAATTTTTTAAATAATAACCATAAAAATGATAGGTTTCATGGGGTTTTCCTTGCTTTCAAAAATTATCTACACAATGTGATAAAGTTCTTTAAAAAGTACAATAAATTCTTAATATCTTCTAAAGGACTGTTGAAAAACAAAAAAGACCACCGAAATGTTGATGGTCTTTTTCTTTAGTGTATATAGTCAACATATTTTTGCACTTTCCCCATATTTGTCAGAAAAATAATTGTTAACTATTATCAAACTAATTTCCAATGATTCGTTTCTGCCTGAATTCGTACCATGTTTTGGTAAATCCCCTCTTCCGCAAGCAATTTTTCCGGCTTTCCTTGTTGCGCAACATAACCACCATCTAGTACTACAATTTTATCGGCACCCGCAACTGTACGCATACGATGGGCAATGATTAATACTGTCTTTTTCTGAATTAGGCGTGAAAGAGCCTCTTGGATTTTAGATTCATTCTCCACATCTAGGGAAGCTGTTGCCTCATCCAATAAAATGATAGGAGCATCCTTTAAAAATGCTCGTGCAATGGAAATACGTTGCCTTTCCCCACCTGAAAGTTCTGAGCCATTTTCACCTATTAAGGTGTTCCAGCCTTGGGGTAGTTTGTTAGCAAATTCATCACAATGGGCAAGCTTTGCAGCGACGATTACCTCATCATCTGTTGCATTCTTCCGACCGATACGGATATTTTCCAAAATAGAGTTATTAAACAATGTCACATCCTGAAAAACAATGGAATATAGAGACATCAGGCATTCAGGGTCAATTTCAGAGATATCCATTCCGCCCACTGTTATCTTGCCCTTTGTTATGTCCCAAAACCGTGAGGCTAGTCTTGACACTGTTGTTTTCCCGCCGCCGGAAGGACCAATTAAAGCCGTTACCTCCCCTTGCTTTGCAGTAAAGGATATATCTTGAAGCACCTGCTCCTTTTGATGATATCCAAACCCTACATGGTCAAATTCAATATCACAGCCTTTATTGCTCAGACAATCTATTCCTGTTTGAATAGGGTGTGATAAAATTTCATTCATTCGTTCGCATTGAACATTTGTGGCAATCATAGCCGCCAGATTTTGCAAAGCCAACTGCATTGGATCATAGAGCCTAGATACCACTAATAAAAACATAAAAAAGGTCAAAATATCAAGGCTTCCCTCTGTCAACAAAAATCCTCCCACCAAAGCAACCGTGGCAATCCCAAGTTTTAAAACCATTTGCGCTGATGCCACAAATACGGCAGTACCAAGTTCTGTAATAATGGAACGTTTTTCTACAGCCTTTATCTTTTTATTTAATCCTTTTAAATATATTTCTTCCGCATTATTTGCCCGCAAATCTCTTACGGATTCCAAACACTCTTGAATTCCATCGGCACATGCCATTTTCACAGCCATCTCTTTTACCCCCAAAGAATGCTGTACCTTTGATGAAAACAACACTATAAGAAAAGCAACAGGAAGAACCCAAAGAGCTGCCAGGGCCATAGTCCAGTTAATAAAGAATAGGCTGATTGCAACTAAAATTGTAGAAATAATTGCTCCAATTAATTGAGGAATCCAATGGGATGATGCTGTTTCCAGCGAAGCACAATCCGCCATAATTGTGCTGGTCAAATCACTCAAATCTTTTTTCCCAAAGAAAGACAACGGCATTTTTCTCAATTTTTCAGCCAACGTAATTCGCCTTTTCCCACTTTCTACATATGTTGCAAGAAAAGTTGCATTGTATTGAAAATAAGTGGTTCCAAATATCAGGATCAAGCAAACAATTGATCCTGCAATATAAAATGCCCTTCTTCCATCAGGTATCCCTCCTTGCATCAAATCGGAAGTAAGATAATAAAGCAAGGAAATGGGAAGCATTAGTGCTATATTGGAAAAAATGCAAGTGACGCAGGCTTTTAACATATCTCTGGCTCCAACTTCAGAGAGGGCATATTTTTGCTGTAAATACTTAATCATTGATAACACCTACTTTCCATTGAGCGGCACGGTTGTATTCCTGCCACATTTGTGCGTAAAGAACGGAATCATTCATCAATTCATCATGGCTACCGGATTCACAAATTTTACCGTCCTTCAAAACAAAAATGCGATGGGCATTGGTAATGGTAGAAAGGCGATGGGCAATCATAATCACAGTTTTCCCTTTTGACAATTCAGAAAAGGCCTTCTGAACCTTTGCTTCATTATCAGGGTCAGCAAAGGCTGTTGCCTCATCCAAAATTAAGATAGGAGCATTTTTCAGCATAACCCTTGCAATGGAAATGCGTTGTTGCTCTCCACCGGAAAGATAAACACCCTTTGAACCAATCACAGTATCAATTCCATTGGGCAATTTCTCAATAATATCATCGCATTGTGCCCCATGAAGCGCCTTTAATACCGCTTCTCTGGTTGCGTCAGGTCTTCCCATGCGCACATTATCCAGTATCGAAGCCTTTAAAAGACGGCTATCCTGAAATACAAAGGAAACTGTATCCATCAAATCTTTTTTTCTGATCTCCTTCACATTCACGCCACCAATACAAACTTCCCCTTCATTTACATCCCAAAACCTTGCAATGATGCTGGCTAGCGTTGTTTTCCCTCCACCGGAAGGACCGACTAAAGCAACAACCTCCCCACTGGCAATGTTCAAATTGATTCCATCCAAAGCATTCCTCTTAGAATCCTTATAACGGAAGGATACATCCCGTAAGGAAATAGAATTGTTTTTGGGATACTTAGGATTTTCAGTCTCTACCAGAGGTTGTAGCTCCATTACACTTTCAATGCGCTGTAACGCATCTGCGACCACCATTTTATTTTCACTTGCATACATAATTTTGTTCAAAGTTACTGTGATAATTGGTGTGATAATGATATAAAAAAGTAAATTTAGCAGAAATTCATTTGTTACACCATTGGATGTGAAAAATAATGCCCCACCAATTAAAACAGCAAAAACCCCATTGATTGCTGTAGTATAGCAAAGCATGGGCAGGCGCAATTCCTTTGTATAAGACAGTACCCATTTTTCATAGTTTTCAATGGAGGCTTTGAAGCGTTTGAAGGAGAAAACTGACTGCCCAAAGGTTTTTACCACGGGAATACCACGCACATATTCCACTGCCTCGTTAGACATTTGGTCAAGGGCATTTTGATATTCCTCCATTCTGCCTTTCATAGATGGGCCCGCCATCAGCCCCATAATTACAAAAGAAAGTACAATAGGAATTAAACTTAAAAGACCCAGCCTCCAATCAAAATACAACAATAGAAAAAGTAGTCCCAATGGTGTTGCTAGGGCACCAAAGGTATCCGGCAGTTGATGTGCCAAAAAAGATTCTGTAGCCGCACTGGATTCATTGATAATCTTACGCATTTTACCACTGCCAATACCGTCCATAAACCCCAGGGGTAAGGTGGTTATATGCCCCATGGCTTGGGAGCGAATATTGGATTGAACCCGAAATGCGGCAACATGAGAGCTCATTAATGCGCCAATATAAATGACCATAGATAAAGCCGCAAATAAAACAGCCATCCAACCGTTATGTACCAAATTAACTGCATGGTCAAAATCTGGCGCAACATCCAATACCTCTTTGATGAACTTCCATATATACACAAATGGAAGAAGTGCCACCAGTGCACTGGCAGCAGATAATACCCACGATAACATTGTTAGGTATTTAAAATTCCCTGCATATTCAAATAATTTTGAAATATCTGATTGCTTTTTCATTTCTAACCCTCTTTCCTAAGATTAGTCACAACTAACCCAAAATGATATATTAGACGCCTTACGGCGTCACTTTTATCATCTTAAATTAATCCAGCCTTAAAATCCGCTCCGTTTGTGTTATTTATAACTCCAAATAGGCAAATTTCATACTCTCTAAAGCTTTGGAAACAAAAGCGAAAATAGTTTTTGGTGGATACAAGCTTTTGATCACAGAGAATCAAATATATTTTTTATTAAAGGAAGACCTAATTCCACAATAGCTTCCAAGGAAAGCGTTAAAATCCTTTTCTTTTAAATAATATCGAAATTGTTCAGTTCCCTATTTCTCAACATACACAGCACCAAAATGCAAAATATCTTCCTCCACATGGGTGTTTCTATATTCATTTGGAAGCATTCCAATCACGTTTTTAAAAGCACAGGCAAATTTGCTTCCATTATCATAACCACATTTTCCCGCGATTTCCAAAACTGTACACTCCGTCTGGCGTAATAGCAAAGCCGCCACCTGCATTTTTTGACTACGAATAAAAGCGTATATAGAAACACCGTAAACATCCTTAAAGCTTTTTTTTAATGTGGTCTGAGACACTAGAAATATCTCTCCTAGCTCTGAAATGGTAATGTGACTATCCATGTGCTCCGTCAGATAATTGCACACATTTTTGGCCAGATTTACACTTGATTTTTTTACACTTCTTTTGTTAATTTCATTCTGGGAAGTATCCTCGTAATGAAACAGGTGTAATAACAACTCTAACACCTTAATTTTAAAAAATCCTTTGCGAATATTATGGGGAACAGAATAAAAATCCGAGAATAGATGCTCCAATTTGGCTGTGGGTCGGGCAATGAAACAAAAGCTGTCTTTGCAAAACTTATCTGACAATTCTTTCGGACAAACATTAACATCTCTCAGAATGCAATTCAAATTTTTAGGAGCCCGATCAAGATCAATCAAAACAGAAACTCCATGGTAATGGCTGAGGGGAAAATAAGATTCATGAGGGGATTCATGTTTTACATTCAATGAAAAATCACCTTTTGTTAAGTAAAAATAATCCTCATGAAATGCGAACTCAATACGCCCTTCACGGCAATGATTGATTTCTAAATAATTTCCTATAGGCGCTCGCTCAACATAGCATCGTTTGGCATGAACATCGTTATAGATTAGTTCAACTCCAGGAAAAATCTGATAGCTTGTCATGAGCACATCCCCTGATTTATCCGCTAACTTATACTCAATTTGTTCTTCTGAGCGTGATACAACCTGCACAGAACAGCCATATAAATTTTTTTCTCTCTCCGTTGCAGTCATGTGTTCCACTTCCCTTCCCCTTCCAAATATATTTCCAAGTTTATTTTCATATTTATTCTTTATACAATGGCA
>JAEZPX010000215.1 GCA_023413275.1 Bacillota bacterium
TTTCATCTGCGTCAACCAAAACAGCTTTTAATGCCAACATAACACGGCTCAATTCCCCACCAGAGGCAATTTTGGAAAGAGGCTTCATATCCTCACCTTTGTTTGGTGAGATTAAAAACTCCACCTTGTCCTTGCCCATGGCATTCCACTCATCCCGTGGGGTCACCTGTATGTAGAATCTGGCATTATTCATTTCCATATCCTTTAAGGAGTCCTCAATTTGTTTGGCAACTCTTTCCGCCGCCTCTTCTCGCAGAGCTGTCAATTGCTTTGCGGCAGCTTCTAAAAGATACTGTTCCTTTTCTCTTGCGGCACTTAGTTGAAGTACCCGCTCCTGACTGTTTGAAAAAAAATCAATCTCTTTTGAAATCTTATTATAAAATTCTAAAACCGCCTCCACACTTCCACCATACTTGCGCTTCATTTTATATATGGTTTGCAACCGCTCTTCCACCTGCTCCAATTCAGAGGGGTCATCCTCCAAATTCTGGGCATAGCGTTTTATTTCTCTGGAAATATCCTCAAGCCTTGCATAAACATCCTCAAGATCATTGTAATAACCTTCAATGGCTGTATCTAAGGCAGCGCATTCTCTAAGCTTACCCACAGCCACGCTGACATTATCACAAGCAGAAGGCATGTCCTCTGAACCATCATACAAAAGGTTTGTACTCTCTATCGTTAAACGTATCAAACGCTCCATGTGCGTCAGACGTTTCTTTTTCTCTA
Source organism: Bacillota bacterium (assembly GCA_023413275.1). Classification (GTDB taxonomy): domain Bacteria; phylum Bacillota; class Clostridia; order Lachnospirales; family Anaerotignaceae; genus Chakrabartyella. Next base: position 730 of record JAEZPX010000215.1, read on the forward strand.
TCAATTCCTCTTCCTCAACAGGGGATAGCGCAGCATTTTCTATTTCTTCCTTTTGAAAGTTTAAAATATCCATACGCTGTTCTCTTTGGGCCTCATCGCCCATCAGTTTTTCCAGTTGAGCATCAATTTCTTTTCTTTTATCATAGCTTTTTTTATAGGCTTCTAGCACCTTATCAAATTCCCCATTACAAAACCGATCTAATAAGCGAATATGCTTTGATGGATTTAGAAGGGATTGGTGTTCATGCTGTCCATAAATATCTATCAAATCCGTGGCAAGCTCCCGCAGCATACTGATTGTTACCATACTTCCATTGATACGGCAAACGGATTTTCCCGTATCGCTTAAGGTACGGCTAATCAGCACGGTTCCATCTTTCTCGGGGTCAATCCCGCTTTCCAGAAGTTTGCTTCCAAAACCGGAATCTTCTATAGAAAAAAGTGCCTCCACCAGAGCCATTTTTTGATCTCTGCGCAAGAAATCCTTGCCCATTCTTCCGCCTAATGCAAATTGAAGGGAGTCAATCAGCATGGACTTACCCGCTCCCGTTTCTCCTGTTAAAATATTCAGTCCCTTTCCAAAAGAAACCTGACATTCTTCAATCAGCGCAACATTTTTAATATGCAGATTTTCCAGCATAGACATTCCCTCCTATCGGAATTTATGCACTATGAATGATTCGATACAGCTTTTCTATAATAACAGCAGCTTGGTTATGGGTACGAACTACACAAAAAACTGTGTCATCTCCGGCAATTGTACCTAAAATTTCTGAATTTTGCATGTTATCTAGGGCAACGGCAACCGCCATCCCCATGCCCTCTAAGGTTTTAATGACAATCATATTTTGTGCATAGTCCATTTTGACTACAGCTTCCTTAAATACACGGGTCAGTCTCTCTGTTATTTCTGTATCGTTTCCGGAAATAACCGCATATTTCTGTCTACCCTTTTCTGTAGCAATCTTTGTAAGCTTCATTTCTCGAATATCTCTGGATACCGTTGCCTGTGTAACCATAAATCCTTCATCACACAGCCTTTGTGCCAATTCGTCCTGTGTTTCAATATCATAATTCTCAATTAATTCAAGAATTTTTGCATGTCTGGCAATTTTCATAGCCCGCGCCTCCTTTTTTATGCCATTTATTATCTTGATAGTTTATGACGCAAAACATCATAAAAGTTTTGCGGATTGGTTTTTATAATGGTTGTATAAACCCTTGCTCTGCGAATTTGTACCACCTTTTTGCCCGTTAAGCTCCAACTCTCCTGACCATCGGCACTGATGGTAAAGGCTGTATCCTCTCTTGGATTCACCTCTACTGTCACTACGTCATCAGCAGAAACTACAATAGAACGGCTGGTTAAGGTATGGGGTGCAATGGGCGTTATGGCAATGATTTGCGCATCTGCCTTTAAAACAGGCCCCCCCGCAGATAAATTATATGCAGTAGATCCTGTAGGCGTACAAATGATAACTCCATCTGCCCGCAGTGTATCTACATATTCATCGTTTACAAATACATTAAATTCTAAAATTTTATAAAGCAAACCTCTTGAAATACAAATATCGTTTAATGCCGTAATCCCATCAATGCGGCCTTCGTCCGTTGAAATTGAGGTTTCCAGCATCATTCTTTTTTCTTTTTTGTAATCTCCCATTAAAACTTTATCTATGGCATATTCTGCTCTATTTTTTTCCTCAGCCGTCAAAAATCCCAATGTACCCAAATTAACCCCTAATATTGGTGTGTTAAATTGACTGGCTCTTCTGCCTACTCCCAACAAGGTTCCATCTCCTCCAAGGGAAATAATAAAGTCTGTATGTTCATATATTTCATGCTCTTTTCTTGCATACATATCTAAGCCTGCAAGCTCAGCAATTCTTTCCGGCAATTGTGGGATACAACCCTTATCCAATAAATGCCTTGTCAAACGCTTGGTGACAGCCAAGTCTTTATCTTTTTCAATATTGGGAATCAATCCGACTTTTATCATAGGCCACTCTATTTCCTATTGAAGTGTCTCATGAGATTTCCCCACGATGTCTTCTAAAAGGAAATAAACCTCCTCCCTTGTCATACCCTGCTGTTTTTTATCCAAATAGATTAAATATTCGATATTACCCTCGGGTCCCTTAATGGGCGAAAAGCTAAGACCCAAAATGCCAATCCCTTGCTCAAATGCATAATCTGCAATTGCCACAATAACTTCTTTATGGACAGCTATATCCCTCACTACACCCTTTTTGCCAACCTTTTCTCTGCCAGCCTCAAATTGGGGTTTAATCAGACATACTAGTTGACCATCTTCTTTCATAACCCCCAACACTGCCGGCAACACCTTGGTTAGGGAAATAAAGGAGACATCAATAGAAGCAAAATCTGCCGCATCGGGTACCTGCTCTTGGGTGATGTAACGTACATTGGTTTTTTCTAAGCACACTACCCGCTCATCTGTGCGTAATTTCCACGCAAATTGCCCATACCCCACATCAATGGCATATACCTTAGTGGCTCCGTTTTGCAGCATACAATCCGTAAAACCTCCCGTTGAAGCACCAATGTCCAGACAGATTTTCCCTTCCAACGAAATACCAAAGGAATCAATGGCCTTTTCCAATTTATAACCACCACGACTCACATATTTCATTTGAGGGCCTCTTACCTCAATGGACGCAGTAACAGAAACCTTTGTGCCTGCTTTATCCTCTTTCATTCCATCAACATATACATTTCCTGCCATAATATATGCCTTTGCCAACTCCCTTGAGGTGGCTAAGCTTTTTTCTACCAGCAAGACATCAAGTCTTTCCTTATCCGCCATAACTTTCTCCTATTTTCCCCTTAATTTTTCGGTAAATTCCCTCAGCATCCAAGCCGTAACGGGCAAATAACTGACTTTGGGAACCTTGTTCTATAAATTTATCAGGGAATGCCAAATTGGTAACGGAAACCCGATAACCACCATCACTATAAAACTCCAAAACCTTTGAGCCGAAGCCACCTTTTCGAAGATTATCCTCTACTGTAAAAATTTCATTGCAATCCTTTGTGATTTCAAGCAACAGTTCCTCATCCAAAGGTGAGATAAACCGCATGTTCACTAGGGTTGGGGCATCCAGTCCATCTTGAACCAACCGTTCTGCCGCCTGCTTCACAGCTTTTAGCATATGACCCTCTGCCAATATGGCAATGCCCTTTCCTTCTTGAATAACCTCTGCTTTGCCATAACAAATGGGCTGTTTATGTTCCGTAAAATCTATTTCTGCCGTCCCTCTAGGATAGCGTATTGCTACGGGTCCCTCACATACATTCACAGCGTACTCCAGCATTTCCTCCAGCTCCCAAGCATTTTTGGGTGATAGCACTGTCATATTAGGAATATGTGTCAAATATGAAAGATCAAAAACACCTTGATGGGTTTCTCCATCTGCACCAACAATCCCAGCACGGTCAATAGCAAATACTACATGCAAATTTTCCATGCAAACGTCATGAATCACTTGGTCGTACGCTCTTTGTAAAAATGAAGAGTATACTGCAAAAACAGGTACAATTCCTTGACTTGCTAATCCTGCCGCAAATGTTGTTCCATGCTGTTCAGCAATGGCAACATCAAAAAATCGTTCGGGAAAGGCCCCCTGAAAGGCTTCAAAGCCTGTTCCACTGCACATTGCCGCTGTAATCCCTACTATCTTGGGATTTTTTTCTGCCAGCTCCACTATTTTTTTGCCGAAAACCCCTGACCAGCTTGGGTGTTCACTCTTGCTCAGACCATTACCTGTTTTCATGTCAAAAGGCCCAACACCATGGAAAGGACCAGGATTATTTTCTGCTGGCAAATAGCCTTTACCTTTTGTTGTTTTAACATGAATCAAGATAGGCTCTTGCGCATCTTTTACGTTGCGAAATATCTCAAGCATCTCTTCCAAATTATGACCATCTACAGGTCCAATATATTTCAAACCAAATTCTTCAAAGACTGCCCCCTCTAAAAAAAGCAGTTTTGCACTGTCTCGTACTTTTTCCAAAACCAAATAAGTTGCCTTACCAAGAACAGGAACTTGGTCTCTAAACTGCTTAAAGTTATCTTTCAGGGTGCGATAGCGATTGCTGGTACGCAGGCTATTTAAGTGTTTACTGATTGCGCCAACGTTATTGTCAATGGACATCTGATTATCATTCAAAATCACAATAAAATTGGTTTTATCCCGTCCCGCATTATTCAGTGCTTCATAAGCAAGACCGCCCGTCATAGAGCCATCTCCGATAACAGCTATCACATTATGGTTCTTTCCCTGCAAATCTCTTGCCTTGGCAATACCCAGTGCCGCTGAAATAGAAGTGGAGCTATGCCCTGCGGCAAAAGCATCTGCATCACTTTCCTGGGGTTTCGGAAACCCACTTAATCCATCCAATTGTCGCAGAGTAGAAAAATCTTTTTTTCTGCCCGTTAATATTTTATGGATATAGGCTTGATGCCCTACATCCCATACGATTTTATCCTCAGGAAGGTTGAAGATATATTCCAGTGCCACGGTTAATTCTACCACCCCAAGATTTGAGGCCAAATGTCCACCTGTTTTGCAGACATTTTGCAACAGAAAACGCCTCATCTCTTTACAGAGAGGCTCCAGTTCCTCTTCCTTCATTTTTTTAATATCTCCAGTGGCTTGGATTCTGTCTAATAATCCTCCCACAACTTCACCTGCTCTCTACCATTTCTATATCCAAAGACCCACCGCGATTCCAAGAAGTCCTCCGACAAAAACCTCCAAAGGCGTATGTCCCAATAGTTCCTTTAATTTCTCCATATCGGGCACTTCATGTTTAATCAATAGCATGTTGATTATTTCGGCCTGCTTACCTGCCGCTCTGCGAATTCCTGCCGCATCATACATGACTACAAAGGAAAAAATCAGAGACATAGCAAATAGCGAGGTACCAAAACCATTATATTTCCCTACGCTAAAAGTAAGGGCCATTACCAAAGCTGAATGGGAGCTTGGCATACCGCCTGTACCCACAATGCGGGTAGCGTCAAAACGTTTTTCTGTGATTAAAGTTAAGATAATTTTTGAACCTTGGGCAATGGCCCAAGATATCATTGCTGCCAATAAAGGCACGTTATGTGTGATTTCTCCGAATCCCATACTCCCATCTTCTTTCTACCGTCATCCCAGATACTTAATAGGTTCTTTTTGTTAAATATTCGGTTAAATCCTTTAAGAATATGCTGCCTTCTCCCAGCTCATTCCAAATAGAAATTGCTTCATCCGAAATTTTACAAGCAATCTCTCTGGATTTTTCGATGCCATAAAGGGTAACATATGTGGTTTTTTCATTTCTTTCATCACTATGAATTGGTTTCCCCAATTCCTCCATGGTGCTTGTTACGTCTAAAATATCATCTAATATTTGAAAAGCGACACCGATTTTTTCACCAGCCAAAGCAAAACTTTCTGCTACAGCATCTGTAGCACCGCCTAAAATGGCACCGGCCTTTAAGGATGCCCGTATCATAGCCGCTGTTTTATTTATATGAATAAATTCAAGAATATTTGCCTCCAAAGGCTTACCTTCGTAAAAAACATCTACCACTTGACCGATTAACATACCATGAACGCCTGCTCCATGGGCAATTGCCTGCATGGCTCCCGCAGTTTTCTTGGAAGGGCTATGATAGCAAGCATCCGCCATTACTTCCATGGCATGATGCAACAAACCATCTCCCGCAAGAATTGCCATATCTTCGCCAAAAACCTTGTGATTGGTCAATCTGCCTCTACGATAATCATCATTATCCATGGCGGGTAAATCATCATGAATTAAGGAATAGGTATGAATCATTTCCATTGCGCAAGCAAAGGGCATCGCTTCTTCCTTATTCCCACCAACAGCCTCACAAGCCGCCAAAAGCATCATGGGACGCAGACGTTTTCCTCCAGCAAAAAGGCTGTATGCCATTGCTTCAAAAATAACGGGAGGAAATTCCCCTTGTTTGGGCATGAATTCTTCCAGCTTTTCTTCAATATATGCAATCCATTGACTCATTTGTTTATCTAAATCCTTCATATCTCCTGCTCCTCTGATTGAAAAGGTTCCTCTTGCCATAGACCCGCTTCCTTGCGCAACAGAAGAATTTCCCCTTCTGCCACAGCCAATTTCTCCTTGCAAAATCCGGAAAGAGCCAAGCCCTCCTTATAGAAAGCAACAGCTTCGTCTAAAGAAACCTCTTCTTGCTCCAGCTTCTCCACGATTTCTTCCAGCCGTTCTATGGAATCTTCAAATGTCAGCTTTTTCTTCGCCAAGATCCATCACCGCCTTTTCCAATATCATTGCTTTTAAATATCCATCTTGAAGTCTTAGACCAATTACTTCATCAGCCTCAACCTGTTTGACAGAAACAACCACTTTATTGTGCTGGTTCATGCCAATCATGTAACCCCGTTTCATCACAGAAAAGGGAGAAGATGCAACCAACCTTGTGTCAAGCATTCCTATCTTTTCACTATAACGCAGGAGCTTTTGAGTCGCCGCCTTTGTCATAGCCAAATCTATTTTATCTAATAGAAGTTGTGTATTGTGAATACGCTCCAAGGGACGTTTTAATACAGGGCGTTCCTTTATATATAACAGCCTGCGCTTGGCATCCTCTATCATAGCCATACAGTTTCTTTCCAGACGCTTTTCAAGCTGTAACACTAACTCAATTTTTTGCATCAAAGGCTGAGTAGCCAATTCAGCCGCCGCAGAGGGTGTGGGTGCTCTCAAATCGGAAACAAAGTCCGCAATGGTAAAATCCGTCTCGTGCCCCACAGCAGAAATCACAGGGATTTCAGAAGCAAAAATTGCCCTAGCCACCTTCTCCTCATTAAACGCCCATAAATCCTCAATGGAACCGCCGCCACGACCAAGAATAATCACATCGGCTTTTCCCCATTCATTAGCCAGCTTTAATGCCTGAACAATATCCTCCGCCGCCCTTTCTCCTTGCACCAAAGCAGGAAAAACAGCAATCCTCACTCTAGGATCTCGACGCTTTGCAATTTGTATAATGTCTCTCACTGCCGCCCCCGTAGGAGAAGTAATGACAGCAATGGTTTCTACATGGGAAGGAATTTCCCGTTTGAAATCTTCATCAAACAAGCCTTCCTCTTCCAACTTCCTCTTTAATTGTTCAAAAGCAATTTGCAAAGAGCCAATGCCTATGGGCTCCATCATTTCAGCGTAAAGCTGATATTGCCCTGTTTTTTCATATAGTGAAACATGGCCATACAAAATGACGCTCATGCCATTTTCCGGTTCAAAGGGTAAACTTAAAGCATCCTGACGGAACATGACGCAAGAAATTGCCCCCACTGCATCCTTTAGGCTGAAATAGAGGTGACCACCTGAATGGGCTTTAAAATTTGAGATTTCTCCTTTTACCAAAAGACTGCTCAAAATAAAGTCATTTTCCAGCAGATTCTTGATATATCTATTGATTTGTCCCACAGAAAAAACCTTTGGTTCAATCATAAGCCCGCTCCTTCATGCCTGAAAGCTCTCCCCTTAATATTGACAGATTTATGAAGTTTTTATCCTACATTTCCTTTATCTTTATTCTCAATAAAATTTTCTTTCTGAAAATCATCAAAAATCTCTAATAATATCTCTGATCCTTTTTTATTGATGAAAAGAGGTAACGCAAGCTAACAAGAAACCATATTTTCATGATAAGAAAATGGAATAAACTATCAATATTGGGGCGATTCACGTATTTCTTGTATACAACATCAAATTTCAAGATTCCATTAACCATGCATTATTGTTATTGTACCACCTTGCCCAAAATACCATTGATAAACCCTGGTGCTTCATCAGAACTGAATTTTTTTGCCAATTCCACTGCTTCGTTAATGGCAACACCCACAGGGGTATCCTTGCTAAAACGAAGCTCATATACTGCTAAGCGAAGAATTGCTAAGTCTACCTTAGACATTCTGTCTGTATTCCAGCCTTTGGCACATTCTCCAATGATCTGGTCAATTTCTTCCATATGGGCTCTAGTACCCTCAACCTCACTCACGATAAAGTCTTTATCTTCTTCTTCCACAGGCTCTTCCGATTCCGCAAAGAAAATCTCTTTTACCTGTTCATATTCCTCCGCCTGATTGAAATCCATCTGGAACAAAAGGAAAAATGCATTTTTTCTGGCACTTCTACGGCTCATATTTTTAAATCCTCCACAAAAATAAAAAGGACAAATACCACCCCGAAATTTGGAGTGGTATCCCGACAACTCACTGTTTACAGTTCTTCTGCAGTCTTGACAGTTTTTTCTTTTACAATTCCCGAAACACTTATATTTACAACAGGAACGTTAAGTCCTGTCATGGTTTCTACTGCATTTTTAATTTTCTTTTGCACTTCTTCCGCTACAACCTGAACCTTTGTGCCGAAGTTTACAATAATATCCATATCAAGAACCACTTCATTTTCATCCTTGGCAACCTTCAAACATCTTGTTTGCCCTTTTTTCCCAAAAAGCTCTGTTAAAGCATTATTCGGTGCATTTCCTGAAACGCCCTCAACTTCAAGGGCAGCAGTAACCGCAATTACGCCAATGACTTCATCGGCAATTTCTATTTGACCGCCCATCACTTTATTTTCAGACATTTTAAATACCTCCTGTCTTCTTTATACATGATTCTATGCATTCCTAGAAAATTCATACAAAATAAGCATTATCGGGTTTCATTATATCAGAAAAGGGTTTGAAATGCAATGAAATATACATCCTTTAATCATACTTAAAGAAATAAAATTAAGCGGCCTCAACCCGAAACATAAATGCCCAACAGCAGTTTTGCAGCCGCTCCTTGTCAAGTCCCCACAGAAAAAATCTAATGGAATACCTGCAATTCTTTGCAGTTGCGGAACCGTTTTTTGGTATATCAATGTTTTTGTTTTAGCCGCTTAACGTCTCATTCATTTTGTTACAAATAACACATTACGAAAAATAACTTTTCTTTTATATAAACTTAGTAATGCCCCAAATGGCAAATATGATGTACTGAATAAATTGATTTTTATGTTTCAGTTTATTTTACTTTTTCAAAGGATTAATTCTGATTTGGTCAGCTTTAAACCCCGTTTTACGCTTTACAATATCTTCAATCTGTGCAACCTCAGAATCTGACAATGTTGCCTTATCTACAACAACATCAACGGTTTGATCATCAATACGCACATAAGCCTCGGTAAAGCCTTTTGCTTCAATCATTGCCTCTGCGGCAGTTTCCTTTTCAATTCTTTCCTGCAATTGCAGCATGCTGTCGCCGCACTTATCTTTTTGAGTTTGGCTAACATTTTCGTTGTTCATCATTTCTGTCAAAATATCTTTTTGCTTTGCTCTTGCCTGCTCCCGATCCAGCTTTGCTTCTGCAAAAAATTGCGAGCCTGCCAAGGTTGCATCTGCACTTACAAACACTGCCGCTCCATCTCCAGTGGTATTGGAAGCCTCCGCTGTAATGGGGTCTAAACCAACTTCATTGGCGGAAATATCATCTGGAAGGGTTTCATAATCTTGAATTGCCGCCGAAGCATCCCCTTCCTCCGTGAGCTGTAATGCAGTTTTCGTTTGCTGGGAAGCCTTACTATCCTGAAAATTCAAATAACCTGCCGCTGCAATCATAACTGCCAGTGCTGTAACCACTACCTGATTTCTTTTAATGACAAACATCTTTTTTCCCCCTTATTTCATTTTTAATATAGCAACTTTATGAGCCGGTACATCCAATAATGCCTGAGCCGCACTGCTTAACGCTTTGCAAACTACGGCATTATCGCCGCCCTGAGCCACAATCACCACCCCTTCTACTTTTGGAGAATTCTCCGTCAGCACCAAAGGTGATGTATTTCCCTTTCCATCCTCAGTCATAACCACAGTGGTTTCTTTACTTAAATTTTCACTGGTTTTTCCGTTTTCCTGAGAACGAGATTCTTCCGTTTTTTCTTCATGAGCCACAATGCTTTCAGTACTTACGCGAAAAGTCAACATGACATCAACCTGTCCCGCTCCCTGAATTTTCGAAAGAATTTCTCCCATACGAGATTCCATATCCTGTTCATTTGATTTATGTACTTGTGTCGCTTGCTTATCCGCCTTGACCTCCGCTGTAGGTTCTTCCGTGGGAAAAAACGTTTTTCCTAAAATAATCAAAAGCACACCAATCAATAATGCCAAAATGATATTATTGCCTGTCTTTTTATTTTCCGGACGGAATAAATCCCGCCAAAAGTCTTTTTGCATCTTATGTCACCCTTCTTTCATTGTTTTTCCACCGTTACCGCTTCTTCTGCCAATCCATACCGATCAGCGGCATAGGTCTGTATTTTTTCTGCATTCCCCTCTACACTTCCGATGGTAATGCTTTCTATGGTGCCATAGTTTTCATCCTTAAAATCCTGACAAAAGGTCACGTTTACCCAATCTATGTCTTTATATTTTTTTGTCAGATCCTCTTTGACTCTATCCTCCAGCACTTGACCATACGCCGCTGAAATCCGCTGTTGTTCTACCGTCTCATATTCATTGCTTGACAAGAAATTCTTTTCCAAACGTGCCTGATTTTGAAGCAAACCAAGCTCCATATGCCCTTGATCCGTACCAAAAATCCGTAAAAAAGGGCTGATGACAGCGGTCAATACCAATACACCAAGAACCAGTTCCACATACTTGCGGAAGGAGCCATCCGGCATCAGCATACAAGCCAGCGCAGAGAAAATGGTCAAAGCCGTTATAGTTTTTATATATGCGCCTAAGGCCTCCATCATTCCAATTCCTCCCCCTATAACCCGCCTAAAAGTAATAAGGCGGAAAAAAGAAACATTCCTTCCGTAAGAAAAACCACCCCCAGCAATAAGGCTGTGTAATCCCCCGCCGCATTAATGCAGTCCACCAACCGTTCTTCACAAATAAATTCCGAGGCCGCCGCCGTCACTTTAAACACCAATAGAATGACAGCTAGCTTAACCAGCAAAGGAATGCACAACAGTAACAAAAATATTGCTGCGCCCACCAATGTTCCGCTTTTTAAAGTCTTGGCCACTGCCGCTGCTGTTTCAATTGCTCCACCCATAACATCACCTACGACTGGCACAGAACCCACAGCAATTTTTGCAGTTTTTGCGGCAAGACCGTTTAGCGCACCGCCACCAACCTTTTGCAAAGAAAGCAAAAGCATAAAAAGGACTGCTGTGCCCTTTAGCGTCCACGTTATCCCTTGACGAAGCAACTGTGCAAAGCGAGATAGAATTGGTTTTTCAGAAATATGATCTGCCATTTCCAACGCCACTGCCAAAAGAATTGCTGGCACAATAAAATCTCTTATCCCGAAAGATAAAGCTGTGGAACCGCCCATAATGGTGGGGCCCATTAAAGCTGTCTGGGTAAAATTCCCCCCAGAAACAGATAGCACCAGAAAAATTGGAAGCATCCCTAAAAAAACCTTGCAGGTACTGTCAACCCGATCCACAACCGATGCGGAAATGCTGTAAAACGAGGTAATGATCACTACAATCAAAACCATATAGCATATGTAGAACCCCATTTCCCCCACGGACTTTCCGTGAAAAGAACCACTGACTTGCTTTAAAACCGCACTCAATATGACAACCAATAGTAATTGGGTGAGCAAGCGACCTTGGGTTTTAAATTCTCCAAATGCCAAATCCATAATGGTTCGAGGTAAGTCCTCAAAAGAGAAAGAGTAATCACCTGAGATAATATCCCGCACAAGGGAGGAGAAGCTTGTCCCGTCATCCAATCGGGCGTCCACATTTTCCAGACCCAAAGAGTCCAATTGATTTTCCAAAAGATCCTCTGCATAAACAGGTGAAGGTAACAATGCAAGGAATAGTAAAAAAACGATACAAACTCTTTTCATGTTCCTCCCCCTTTAAACCAAATTCATTACTAATTCTAATAATGCCGTTAATACTGGCGCAGAAGCCGCCATAATTAATATTTTCCCAGCCAACTCCACCTTAGCGGCCACAGCTCCTTCACCTGCATCAGCGCAAAGCTGTGCACCAAATTGAGCCAAATATGCAATGCCGATTACCTTAAGTACAATTCCGAAATATCCACTGCTGACACCTGCTTTTTCTGCCGCATCTCTTAAAAGCCCGATTAGCCCGCTTAAGGG
>JAEZPX010000240.1 GCA_023413275.1 Bacillota bacterium
GAAATCTTCCTGCCGAAGCTCTCCGATTTCATATCTCCGCTCGACTTGCATGTGTTAAGCACGCCGCCAGCGTTCATCCTGAGCCAGGATCAAACTCTTATATTAAAGTTTTGTCCTGCCAGTCTCAATATCTGGCTTTCGTTCCGATTTTTTCGAAATCGGCAAACTCTTTGTCTTCTTTTGCTTTTTCCGCAAAGCGGAAAAGCTGAATTGACTATGGGTTGTGTTTTTTCAAACGCTATTCTATTTTCAAAGTTCACAGCACTTTCACAGCGCAGAATTTATTATATCTAAAGCGCGGCTAAAAGTCAAGCATAAATTTTCATTTTTTTCTATTTTTTTTATTTCTTCTAAAAAACCTTTAGAATTCAAGGATTTCTCGGAATACCTCTCCAATACTTTTCGTAATAATAAGGGACGCTTTGTCATCATAGGGTGTCTCACTCTTATTGATTAGAACCAATTTTTTACCACCATAATATCGAATCAATCCTGCTGCAGGATAAACATTTAAACTTGTACCTCCTATAATCAATACATCTGCATTGGCAATAAAGGAAACTGCTTGTTCTATGGTTTTTTCATTTAGACTTTCCTCATAAAGCACCACATCAGGTCGTACTACACCACCACAAAGATTGCATCGTGTGATCCCCTCTTCTTTTGTCACATAGTCCAGAGGAAATTTTTGTCCACATTTCACACAATAATTGCGATAAAGGGTTCCATGAAGTTCAAATACTTTTTTGCTACCTGCCTTCTGATGCAAATCATCAATATTTTGTGTAATTACAGCCCTTAGCTTTCCATCTGCTTCAAGTTTTGCCAAGGCCTTATGGCAGTCATTTGGGTTTGCATCAGGATATAGAAGGGCCTTTTTGTAATACCGAAAGAATACATCAGGGTTGCGCTCAAAGAAAGAGTGGCTCAAAATGGTTTCTGGTCTATATCCATACTCACTCATGGCAGAAAAAATACCGTTTTCACTGCGAAAATCAGGCAAACCACTTTCCGTAGAAACACCTGCGCCGCCAAAAAAAACAATGTTATCACTTTCCTGAATCCACTTTTTTAGTAAAGCTATATTCTCCTCCAAGATGGCTCCTCCTCTATAAATACCCTAAAATGAGAGAGCCCAGTAAAGAGGCTCCCTTGTTCTCCTATAGCTTATCATATTTTTTCCAATTTTACAACCAACCTGTATCACTTTAATCTTCCATTTCTGATGTTACAGGCAACACCCTTACAACCGTTTCACCAATTCGATGATTCTGAACTTCCTTAACATGAATTTCCATACCACAGGCAACAATAGTAAACTGACTTCCATCCTCGGGAATTTTCCCCAGTTCGCTAAAAATAAAACCACCATAGGTTTCGTATTCATCTATTGGCAACGGAATATTCAACGCATCACTTACGTCCTCCAAAGAAGCGCTGCCTATTATACGCCATGTATCCTCGCCAATACTTTTAATTTCTTCCTCCTCCGCATCATTCAGCATATCTCCGATTAAAAGCTGAACCAAATCACGCAGTGTAATAACGCCGCTCAAACCACCATACTCATCCAAAACCAAAGCGAAATGCCTTCTGTTTTTTCTCATATTTCGAAGCAGAACATCCGACTTCATGGTTTCCGGCACAAAATATGGCTTTTCCACTGCCTCCTCCATCACCAGTTCACGACTTCTCTCCTTCATGCGGAAATAAGATTTGGTGTCAAGAACACCTAAAATATCATCACTATCCTCGCCGCAAATAGGGAAATAGGTAAATCTGTTTTCCAGAATTGTCTTTTCCCATGTTTCCATATCATCCTCAATTTCAAGCATAACTACATCAACTCGGTGAGTGCACGCCTGCTCCACAGCAATATCATCAAATGCGAATACATTTCGTATAAATGTACTTTCTTCTAAATCGATGGTGCCTTTTTCACTACCTTGATCCAACATCATGAAAATTTCTTCTTCAGAAATGACTTCCTCTTCATCCTCAGGATCAATTCCAATTAATCTTAACATTCCATTGGTTGAAGCAGACAGCAGCCAAACCAACGGTGCAAACAGCTTGGAAACCAACTTCAACATTCCACTCATGCCCAAAGCCAACTTTTCCGCATTTTTCATTGCTACACGTTTAGGTACTAACTCCCCAAAAACCAAATTAAAATATGCCAAAATAAGAGTGATGATAAATACACATAGAGACCGTAAGAAACTTAGAGAAGCTTCTACACCGCTATTTTGCAAAAATTGCGCCAACTCCCCTGCAAAATTTTCTGCCGCAAACGCACTACCCAGTAAACCTGCAAGGGTAATTGCCACCTGTATTGTTGCCAAAAAGCGGGCAGGTTGATCTGTTAAATAAATTAGCCTTTCCGCTCTTTTATCCCCATTTAATGCCATTCGCTTCATTTTAGCATCATTCATCGAAATGACGGCGATTTCAGCGCTGGCAAAAACCGCATTCATTGCAATTAAAACAACTTGTAACAGTAATGGACCTATAAACATAAATTCTTCCTCCTGATTTTTCCTTGCCAAAAAACAAAAAAAGGAATACCTTGCCTTAAAAACATTTTGTTTTAGACAAAGTACACCCTTATTATTTCCAACATTTCAATAGAATATAAATTCTTTACACAAGTATTGACATGATAATCACCATCTGCGCTCAAATCTATTTCGCTCCTTTTTAATATATACAAATATCATCTCATATTTTTACAAAATCGTCAACTATCTCATTTTAAAAAAAGCAGTGATTGGAGTTTTTGTCCAAACACTGCCACTTCTTTTAATTATTAGCCAAAAAATCCTCAATTTTTTGGATGCAAGCTTTTAATTCCTCCATGCTATAGGCATATGAAATACGGATAAACCCTTCTCCACAATCTCCGAAAGCATTCCCAGGAACAACGGCAACCCCACCCTCAAAAAGCAGCTTCTCACAAAATTCTTCAGAGCCAAGTCCTGTTTTTTGAATAGAAGGAAATACATAAAAAGCGCCCTTCGGTTCAAAGCAAATCAGTCCAAGTCTATTAAACTCACCAATTAAGTATTTTCTTCGCTGGTCATAAGCCTCTCGCATCACTCGAATATCTTCGTCACAAAGAGCATCGTCCCGCAAAGCTTCGATGGCAGCTTGCTGACTCATTACCGGTGCACTCATAACCACATAGGCGTGAATTTTATTCATTTGCTTAATCAAATCCTTAGGCCCTGCCGCATAGCCCAAGCGCCAGCCCGTCATTGCAAATGACTTTGAAAATCCATTTAAAACTATAGTTCTTTCATACATTCCCTCAATGGATGCAACAGAAACATGATCCTTTCCTCCATAGGTCAACTCAGCATAAATTTCATCTGAAATAACTAACAAATCATGCTTAACAATTATGGGAGCGATTCTCTCCAAATCCTCTTTTTCCATGATTGCTCCTGTGGGATTGTTAGGATAAGGCAAAATAATGGCTTTGGTTTTCGGCGTAATTGCTCTTTCCAATTCTTCGGGCATCAATTTAAAATCATTTTCAACCTTCGTTGTCACAACGACGGGCACACCATGCTGTAAAAGAATGGATGGCTTGTAAGAAACATAACAAGGCTCAATGACCAGCACTTCATCCCCTGGTTCTAGAATTGTACGCAAGGCAACATCAATGGCCTCTGATGCTCCAATGGTACACATGATTTGGTCTAAAGGATTATACACCGTCTGAAAGCGGCGCTCCAGATAATGGGCAATGCGTTCCCTTAAAGCAGGCATGCCCAAATTCGCCGTATAACGGGTTCTACCTTCCTCAAGCAAATCAATGGCTGCTTGCCTTACGTGTTCAGGCGTTTTAAAATCAGGCTCACCAACCCCCAAAGAAACTACACCTGACATAGTCGCCACAACATCAAAAAATTTTCTGATTCCCGAGGGGGGTAAATCTGCAACGTTTTTTGCAACAAAATCTCTCATACTCATCCGCCTTTCTCTTATGTCCCTTCTGCCACGCTTCGCTAGATATAATAAACAATCACCGGAATAAACCGGAATCAAAACTTTAATATAAAAATATAAACATCCAGCTTTTTGGTATTTTAGTGATTTAAGCCATCAGAACTTCACTTGGTATAATGCATCACTTTTTGGTTCTTCCAGCAACTCTCTACCTTGGTCTGAAATTAAAATGCGTTCCTTATCTGTTATTTTCCCTATGATTGCCCCAGAAACCCCATGCTTAGCCAGCTTGTCCACCAGTTCCACACCATGCTCCGTAGTAATAATCATGGTTCCGCTGGAAATCAGTCTTAGAGGGTCAATATTCCCTTCCTTACAAATTATTCTCGTTTCATCTTTAATAGGAATTTTGTCCTGCCAAATTTCTACACCAGTTTGCGAACACTCTGCCACTTCCCAGACAGCACCTAAAATCCCCCCTTCTGTGGCGTCATGCATTGCTGTCGCCCCATGTTGTATCGCAATAAAAGATTCTTTCCCTACCGAAAGATACTCCTTCATATTCTGAGCAGACTGCACCAAATGAAAAGGTAATCGCTGGCTCAATACTTTTTCATATTCCTTAGCAATGATAGCCGTTCCTTCCAACCCAGCCCACTTGGTCATGACCACATCCTGACCAACCATGGCACCACCTGTTTGAATGATTTTTCTTTGCCTGCTGCGTCCAATTACCGCGGCTGAAACAATAGGCTTACACACTGCATCGGTAACCTCAGTATGGCCGCCTAAAATCTCAATTCCTAATTCCTGAGCACCCTTTAAGGCTCCCTCCATTATTTCCTCTAAATCCGTCTCATTACTACCCTCAGGCAATAAAACCGTAAGTAAAATGCCAATAGGCTCTCCTCCGGCAGAAAAAATATCATTACAGTTTATCTGAACAGCCAAATATCCAATATCCTTTGCGGCCCCGGTAATGGGGTCTGTAGACAAAACACATAGCTCTCCTTGCAAATCAATGGCGGAGCAATCCTCACCGGTTTTTGGTCGAAGCACTACATCCTCACGCTTTACATTATTTTTACTAATAGGATTCATTACAATGTCCTCCAATATTTCCGGAGGAATCTTACCAATTTTAAACACTCTTTTCAGCCCCCTCGTAGAGAAAGTACCCCTGAACACGGCTGTATCAGAGGTACTTATTTTGCTATGCATTATTATTGTATTCCAAAAGAATTGTCCTCTGGATAACTGGTTTGGAAGTCAGTTTGAACATCACCAGTCTGGTCATTGGATTGGCTGTCATTCCCCTGTGTAATTGGTTTGGTTACGGGTTGACTTGCCGTCACTGCTTTTTTTGTACCCACGGTTACTTCATCGGCTACGGCACGATAGGAAGAACTGCTAAAACGTTCTCTGCTTACCTGTGTTCCATTTTGAAACACCTTTTTGAACACAGAAACCTTAGCACCTGTTCTGCCTTTGCTTGTGACCTCCCTTTCACCTTCGGGCTTTTCGGGGTCTTCCTTCACAATTTCTTGGGGCTTCTCAATGGTAGCCTCATAAACTGTTTCAAATTCAACTTTTCTACCCGCTTCATGTACCTCATGTCCGTACAAATTTATCTGCAAAACACCATTTGAAGCATATGCCTCTAAATAGACTGGGTATCCTGTGTCGTTTTTTATTTTTAGATCTTTATAGGTTCCTGCGATAGCGGCATCTCTGCCTAAAGGAACATATCCTACAGTCATGGAATGAGGTGATCTTTCCACAATACCCAACTCAGCATAAATTGCAGCATTATAAAGGGTAGACGTTATCTGGCACACGCCACCACCCATTCCGGCCTCTACTTTTCCATTGACATATACCCCTGCATCACGATAACCACGGGCATAGGTCTGCTCGCCCAATCCCGCCGAAGCTGAAAAAACTTCATCAGGTGCAATGATTGTTCCATTGATATATTTACAACCAACCACCAAATTGGTATTTCTGTTTTTATCATAAGCGGTATACTTTGTAGAGAATGAACCAATTAAATCTGTGACATACTGATTTTCCTCATAGGTAATTTCAGGCTCTGTGGTATTTGCCACAATTGCAGCCCTCCCACTTTTCATGGTTTGCATTACACCATCTACATTCAACATAGTGGCACCCACATCCATTTTCCGCCCTTGCACTTCTTTGGTTATGATAAATCGACCATTGCTACGACTCAAGGTACTGTTTTGGGCTTCTTTGTCAAAAGCAGCAGCAACATCAATAAGAATGTCTTGCATTTTTATCTCGTCATAAGAAAATTCCAGAGGAATATCCTTTCCTTCTTTTAATAAAGAAGCAACCACCTTCATATTTTCCTTTTCCGTTCCTGTTCTGCCTAATTGATATGCTTCTTCAACAGCCTTTTCTACTTGAAATTTCGCACCAATGTCTTGAAAAGTATAATTCCATTCTTCATTATCATAAAATAATACCAATGTCTGTGTTGAAGCATCTTTCCCATGGGTACCCGTTAATAAATCCGTAGCAGCTTCCTTGCTTAGCCCGCTAACATCTACCCCTTCAATGGTAACTCCGGGATAAATCCCGCTTTGTGATAAAATTCCTCGTAATTTTTGATTCTGATTATTTGCATAGACGAAATAGCCCCCAG
>JAEZPX010000262.1 GCA_023413275.1 Bacillota bacterium
TAGTAATGCTTTGGGGTGTAATTTTCTTTCCTGACAACGTAAAGGTGTCTTTTGCGGATTCTTTAAAACCACCTTTATAATGAAAAATAGTTTGATTGTAATAATAAAAGTCTCCATCTTTATATACAGTAAAATAGCATTGTGGGTCTGTTTCACAAGCATAAGTGCCGATAAACTGGTTGGTCATTCCTATCCCATCAGGTTGCTCTTGTTGCAAAATAAAAATTAGGAAACCTATGAATGTAATTGCAATGACATATTTTCTTTTTTTCATAATCAACCTCCATAAAGGTTTGCCCAATATCCATTTAATCATGCTTATCTTGGCTTAGCATGAAACTCCAATGGCTCTTTATATAGCATAATAAACATTATATACCATTTGTTATATTTTTACAAATAATAGACAAAGAACCATGCAAAAAGCGGCTCCCCAAAAATGGAGAACCGCTTTCAATTATCTATTAAACCAATTCAATGAATACTTCCATCGCGCCGTCGCCTTTTCTTGCGCCCAGCTTTACGATTCTTGTATAACCACCGTTACGGTCAACATACTTAGGAGCGATTTCATCAAACAATTTCGCTGCCATGTCAACTTCTTTACTCATTGTTCTAACTTTCTTGCCATCAGCAGGAACTTCAGTTACAGGGTAAAGATAAGCTAACAGTTGACGTCTTGCTGCAAGTCTGGAAGGTTTATCCTTCTTTACTGTTTTCTTTACTTCATCGTAAACAGTTACTTTCTTACCATTTACAACTTCTTTAACACGCTTGCCGCTTGCGTCTTTTTTTGCAACTTTTGCTGTTACTTCAACTTCGTCGAAGTTGTCTTTTTCTTTCACAGCAATTGTGATGAGCTTTTCAGCAATTCTTCTTACTTCTTTCGCTCTTGTTTCTGTTGTTTTAATTTTGCCGTGATACAGCAAATTTGTTACTTGGTTTCTTAACAAAGCCTTTCTCTGGGGTGTTGTTTTACCAAGTTTTCTATAACCGGATGCATGCATGGTTTGTATCCTCCTAGTTGATCCCCGTAAGATAGTGCCCGCCGCCACTGCTCCTCGGGCTTATGTGGTGGCGTAATCTTACGGTAATAATAGTAACGGGCAGAACTTATTCGTCGCTGGGTCTTAATGCCAAGCCAAGCTCTGCCATTTTGTTTAAAACTTCTTCCAAAGACTTGCGTCCCAAATTTCTAACCTTCATCATTTCTTCTTCCGTCTTATTGGCAAGGTCTTCCACTGTGTTGATACCTGCTCTCTTCAAGCAGTTGTAAGAACGAACAGAAAGATCCAGCTCTTCAATACTCATTTCAAGAACCTTTTCTTTCTTACCTTCTTCTTTCTCAACCATAATAGAAGCATCCTTTGCGTTATCGGAAAGATCAATAAACAGGTTCAGATGCTCGTTTAAAATTTTTGCACCGTAGCTGACTGCATCATCGGGTGCAATAGTACCGTTGGTCCATACTTCCAATGACAATTTGTCATAGTCAGTAATTTGACCAACACGAGTATTTTCCACAAGGAAATTTACTCTGGTAACGGGGGTGAAAATACTGTCAACAGGGAGCATGCCGATAGGTTGGTCGTCCTTTTTGTTTTTGTCCGCACCAATATAACCGCGTCCTTTGTTGATGGTAATCTCCATATAAAGCTTGCTGCCAGCGCCGCCGGAAAGTGTTGCAATGTGATGATCAGGATTTAAAACCTCAATATCACTGTCTGTTTTAATATCAGAACCTTTTACTTCCCCCTCACCCTCAACGTCAATATAGGCAATTTTGGGTTCGTTTCCTTCGCTGGTGTTTTTAATTGCAAGTCCCTTTAAGTTCAGGATGATTTCAGTTACATCTTCCTTTACCCCGGGAATTACGCTAAATTCATGAAGCACGCCATCAATTTTTACATTGCTGACAGCTGCCCCAGGAAGAGAAGATAATAAAATTCTTCTCAGGGAATTTCCTAATGTTGTGCCATAGCCTCTTTCCAAAGGCTCTACCACGAACTTGCCATAAGTTCCGTCCGGTGCCATCTCAGCAATCTCAATACGAGGTTTCTCAAATTCAAACACTCATTCAAACCTCCCTTTTTTATATTAAGGTGCTGCGGGACATTTTGCCCCACAGCTTTTTGATTGACTTTTTTGCACAACCGTTTCAGATTATTTGGAGTACAGCTCGACAATAAATGTTTCTTCAACAGGAATGTCAATCTGAGCTCTTGTAGGTTTTGCTACAACTGTGCCGCTTAACGCATCATGGTTTGCGGTCAGCCACTCAGGAACGATTTTGCCATCAGTAGAAGCCAAAACGTCTTTGTATCTCTGAATGGATTTATATTTTTCTTTTACTTCAATTGTATCGCCAACCTTTACCTGATAGGAAGGGATGTCAACAGGCTTACCGTTTACGGTTACATGTTTATGACGAACAATCTGTCTTGCTTCTTTTCTTGTTCTGCCGTAGCCAAGACGGAACATTACGTTATCCAGTCTCATTTCAAGCAGCATAAGCAGGTTTTCACCAGGAATACCTTCTTTTTTTGCAATTTTTTCAGCCTGAGCATAGTAGCCTCTGAACTGTTTTTCTAAAACGCCGTAGATGAATTTAGCTTTCTGCTTTTCTCTCATCTGAAGGCCGTATTCGCTCATTTTTCTGTTTGCTTTTAAGTTTTGCTTTTTGGATTTTTTATCAATACCAAGGTAGATGGGATCCAAGTTCAAGGATCTACATCTCTTCAGTACGGGTACTCTATCTCTTGCCATTTATCTACACCTCCTGATGATTATACTCTTCTGCGCTTAGGTGGTCTACAGCCGTTGTGAGGAACGGGTGTTACGTCTCTAATCATTGTAACATCCAAACCTGCAGCCTGCAATGCACGGATTGCAGCTTCACGACCTGAACCGGGGCCCTTTACAAAAACTTCAATGGTCTTCAGACCGTAGTCAGAAGCAGCCTTTGCAGCTGTATCTGCAGCCATCTGTGCTGCATAAGGTGTGGATTTTTTGGATCCTCTAAAGCCCAGCTGACCAGCACTTGCCCAAGAAAGCGCATTGCCAATAGCATCAGTGATTGTAACGATTGTATTATTAAAAGTAGACTGAATGTGAGCCTGGCCACGTTCTACTTTTCTTTTGTCACGGCGTCTGCGAGTTGTTGTCTTTTTCACAGTTTTCTTAGCCATTATTCAAACCTCCTTTGAAATCAATTATTTCTTCTTATTCGCAACGGTCTTTCTAGGACCTTTTCTTGTTCTTGCGTTTGTCTTTGTTTTCTGTCCTCTTACAGGCAAGCCTTTTCTGTGGCGGATGCCTCTGTAACAGCCGATTTCAATCAGACGTTTGATGTTCAAAGCGATTTCTCTTCTCAAGTCACCTTCAACCTTTTGGGATTTATCAATGACTTCACGAATTTTAGCCACTTCATCATCAGTTAAGTCTCTTACTCTAGTATTAAGATCTACACCAGCTTCGTTCAAAATACGAACTGCACTAGGGTGACCGATGCCATAAACATAAGTCAGACCAACTTCAACGCGCTTTTCTCTTGGTAAGTCTACACCAGCAATACGTGCCATGTATATCTTGCACCTCCTATAATTTTCACTCAGTTATTTCATCTTCAAAAATTTTCGCATAAATAATTTGATACCCATTGGGCATTACAAACAGAGCGAACAGCCGTCAGCCTGTACGCTGCCTCTGCTATTAACTGTATGCTCCTCCCGGTACATTGACGGATTTATCAAACGACTCTAAAAGGTATTCCCTTCGGATAAGTCATAAAATATATATCAGCCTTGTTTCTGTTTATGCTTTGGATTTTCACAAATGACCATTACACGACCTTTTCTTTTAATAATTCTGCATTTTTCACACATAGGTTTTACAGATGGTCTTACCTTCATTGTGATCGCTCCTTCCTTATTTCGCTCTCCAAATAATTCTGCCCTTAGACAGATCGTAGGGAGACATTTCAACTAATACTTTGTCGCCCGGCAAAATACGGATGAAGTTCATACGCAATTTCCCGGAAATGTGTGCCAGGATCTGATGGCCGTTTTCCAGCTCTACCTGAAACATGGCATTGGGTAATTTCTCCAGTACGGTTCCTTCTACTTCAATTACGTCATCTTTTGACAAGCCAAGAACCTCCTTAACAGTCTGCTGCTTTTACTTGATACATTTTTATGGCCTTACGAATATCCGCATCCAGAATGTAAGCATTCTGCATGATTTTTTCGGCCATAACTGCGTCCACAAAATTGGTAGGCTGTACATGAATCATTTTCTTGCGCTTGGGCTTCTCAAGCCTACGCGTTTTTCCGTTAGCCAAATATAAATATCTGTCTTCAACGGAAAGAACCATCATTGCCTCACCCTTATCGTGTCCGTCTTTAGAAAAAACGATTTGCCCGATTTGATATTCCAACGCAATCACCTCTATTCTTCCTTATCTATTAGGGTAACGTGAGAATTTCGGGGGCACCGTCAGTAATCAATATGGTGTTTTCATAATGCGCTGCATATTTCCCATCTTTAGTAACAGTAGTCCAACCGTCTTTCAACAGGCGAACATTGTAGTCACCTACATTCACCATCGGTTCAATTGCAAGGGTCATACCCTTTTTCAACTGAACTCCTTTGGATAATGTTCTGAAGTTGGGAATCTCCGGCGCCTCATGTAGTTCCTTGCCTATACCATGGCCAACATAAGCACGAACAACGGAAAATCCATTTTCTTCTACGTATTTCTGGATAGCCGAACCAATATCATTGAGATGATTGCCTTCTTTTGCAAATTTTATGCCTTTAAAGAAGCTTTGTTTGGTCACTTCAATTAATTTTTTTGCTTCAGCTGAAATTTCACCTACCGCATAAGTTCTGGCCATATCTCCATGATAGCCTTCTAAGATACATCCCATGTCAACGCTTAGGATATCGCCTTCTTTTAAAATACGCTTTCCGGGTATCCCGTGCACAACCTCCTCATTTACTGAGGTGCAAAGTGTTGCGGGAAATCCACCATAGTCCTTAAAGGAAGGAATGCCCCCTTGACTGCGAATATAATCCTCTGCCAGCTGATCAAGATATGCCGTTGTTACGCCGGGTGCAATAGCTTTTGCAATGAGTTCTTCTGTTTTTGCCAGAAGCTGCCCAGCTCTACGCATTTTTGCAATTTGATTTTCTGTTTTAATCGTGATAGCCATGTTATCTCTCCAGACCTTCTATGATTGCCTTGGTGATTTCGTCAATGGGCATTGTACCGTCCACTTCGATTAATATGTTTTCTTTTTCATAAAATGCAACCAAAGGCTCACTTTGTTCATGGAATGTTTTAATTCTTGCAAGTCCTGCTTCTGTTGTATCGTCTTTGCGCTGGGTCAGTGCTTCACCGCACACATCGCAAACTCCAGCAACCTTCGCAGGCAAGAATAATTTATTAAAAGTTGCACCGCACTTGGGACAAGTTTCTCTTGCAGTTAATCTTGCAAGCATAATCTCGTCGGGCGCATTAATATAAACAACTTTATCCAGAGCTACCATTTCTTCAAGCTTTTCCGCTTGAATGACAGTACGAGGGAAACCATCCAAAATAAAACCGTTTTTGCAGTCATCCTTCTGAATTCTCTCTTTTACAATAGCAATGATTAATTCGTCAGAAACTAAGCCGCCAGACGCCATAATGCTTTTCGCCTGAATCCCCAGTTCTGTACCCTTTGCAACTTCTTCTCTTAGCATGTCACCCGTTGAAATATGAGCGATACCGTAATGCTTTACCAAACGTGCAGCCTGTGTACCTTTACCTGCAGCGGGTGCACCAATGAGAACCAATTTCATAACAATCATTACCTCTTTTCTTTAGATAGCCCTTCTCTTTTTGAACTCCCCATTCAACCCCGGGAAATGCCTAAGCATTTCCCAGCAGGTCAAGATTATTCACTCAAAAAACCTTTATAATGGCGCATGAGTAACTGGCTTTCCAAAGACTTTACAATATCCAGCGCAACACCAACCACGATGATTAATGTTGTACCGCCAAAGCCTACGTTAATCTTAAAGATCCATTGAAGCACAACAGGTACCATAGCCAAAATTGAGTAGCAAATGGCGCCAACCAAAGTAATTCTGTTTACAACCTTTGTGATATATGTGCTTGTAGGCTGACCCGGTCTAATACCAGGGATAAATCCACCATTCTTCTTCATATTCATTGCGATTTCATTGGGGTTAATCACAATAGAAGTATAGAAATAGGTGAAGAATAAAATAAGCGCAATATACAGACACGCACCAATGGGATGTGTCATATTAAGAATTTCTGTAATCTTTGTAAATGTCGCACCTTTATTGGGAATAAAGTTGCCGATTTGCTGTGGGAACTGCAACAGGGAAATCGCAAAAATAATTGAAATAACGCCTGCAGTATTTACCTTAATAGGCATTGTTGTGCTGCTTCCACCCATTTGCTTGTGTCCTGCCATTTTGGAAGAATACTGCACAGGCAGTCTTCTTTCACCAGTATTTACACATACAATAAATGCCAATACAACCAGCAAAATAATCAAAATCGCTGCAACCTTTGCAACACCAGCTACGCCGGAACCAGAAATTGTATAATACATACTTGCAATACCTTGAGGCAAGTTAGAAACGATATTGATAAAAATAATCATGGAAGAACCGTTTCCAATGCCCTTTGCAGTTATCTGCTCAGCCAGCCACATTACAAATGCAGAACCGGTAACCAAACAAATTACAGAAGCTGCATAAATCAGCATGTTGTTGGTCAAGAACATATTCTGATAAGTATATGTGAGACCTGCACCCTGGATCAGCGCCAACACAACTGTCAGATATCTGCTGTAAGACTGTAACTTTTTACGCCCTTCCGGGCCTTCTTTCGAAAGCTGTTCAAACTTCGGAATGGCAATCGTCAGCAACTGCATGATGATCGATGCATTAATATATGGGCCGATACCCATAGCGAAAAGGGACCAACTTGAGTTTGCGCCACCGGCAATTACACTATACAGTGTACCAACACCAGTTGCTCCCCTTGCTGCGATTACACTTGCCGCGTCAATACCGGGTAAAGCGATTAATGTACCTAATCTAACGATTGCAAAAATCATCAGAGTGTACAATATTTTGTTTCGAATTTCTTTCGTTCTCCAGGAATTAACGAAAATCTTAAACATTAAATCACCTCTGCTTTTCCGCCGGCTGCTTCAATCTTTTCAAGCGCAGTTTTGCTAAACTGATTTACTTTGATTGTAAGTTTTCTTTCAAGCTCACCCTCTCCGAGAATCTTAACGCCGTCTCTGGGATTGCTAACTAAGCCAACAGCTTTTAAAGCATCGATATCTACTACTGCATCGTTTTCAAAAACGTTTAACATGTTAACGTTGATGGAAATGATTTCTTTACTATTTCTGCATGTGAAGCCTCTTTTGGGAAGTCTTCTGTATAAAGGCATCTGACCGCCTTCAAAACCGCACTTACCGCCGGCACCGGAACGCTGACCCTGGCCTTTATGGCCTCTGCCTGCTGTTTTGCCGTTACCTGTTGCATGACCTCTGCCGCGTCTCCATGCACTTTCCTTGGAGCCTTCTGCAGGTCTCAAATCGCATAAGTTCATTTTTGCACCTCCTCAAATCAAATTTCTTCAACTTTTACAAGGTGGCTTATCTGATGGATCATTCCTCTGATAGCCGCATTGTCCTGCTGAATGACACTGCTGTTAGTCTTTCTCAGTCCCAAAGCCTGCACTGTTTTTTTATGTTTCGGAACTGCTCCGATTGTAGATTTCACTAATGTGATTTTAATTTCAGCCACTGTCAATTCCTCCTTAACCTAAGAGTTCTTCTACAGTAATGCCACGAAGCTTTGCAACTGCTTCAGGTGTTGTCGCTCTGGACAAACCTTCAATTGTTGCACTTACAACGTTGCGCTTATTGTTGGAACCCAAGGATTTTGTTCTGATGTTACGTACGCCTGCCAATTCCAGTACCGCACGAGCGGGACCACCAGCGATAACGCCAGTACCTTCAGCAGCTGGCATCAATAATACGCTAGCACTGCCGAATACACCCTGTACATCATGATAGATGCTGTCAACATCGTTTCTTTCTACTTTGATGATGTTTTTCATTGCATCCTCTTTGCCTTTACGGATGGCATCGGGAATTTCAGCCGCTTTGCCCATGCCGCAACCAATGTGGCCATTGCCATCGCCAACTACAACCAGAGCTGCGAATCTGAATGTACGACCACCCTTAACAACCTTTGTAACACGGTTGATAGTTACTACTTTATCTTTCAGATCTAAAGTGCTTGGATCGATTCTCTTCAACTTGCTTTCCTCCTTGCCTTAGAAATTTAATCCGGCTTCTCTTGCTGCATCCGCCAAAGCTTTCACTTTACCATGGTAAATGAAACCGCCTCTGTCGAAAACAACTTCTGTAATGCCTTTTTCAACTGCTCTCTTTGCCAGTACTTCACCAACAACAGCTGCTGCAGCAACAGTGGAAGTAAATTCAACTTTGCTTGCAATTTCAGATTCCATTGTGGAAGCTGCAACCAATGTGTGATGTGTAACATCATCAATGATCTGTGCATACATATGCTTATTGGATCTGAACACTGCCAATCTAGGTCTTTGTGCAGTTCCATTCACATGATTGCGGATTCTATAGTGTCTTTTCACACGAGCCGCCGCACGAGATGGCTTTCTAATCATAGTATTTCACTCCGTTTCTAAAAATTAGTCATTTTCCGATATAAATAGCTCAAGCCGTCAGGCGTTGATTATTTCTTACCGGTCTTACCAACTTTACGTCTAATCTTCTCGTCAGCGTATTTAATACCTTTGCCTTTGTAAGGTTCAGGGGGACGTTTTGTTCTGATTTCAGCTGCAAACTGTCCAACTTTTTCTTTATCAATACCCTTAACAGTAATTTTGTTTGTACCTTCAACGATTGTCTCAATACCTGCGGGATCTTCCATCTCAACAGGATGAGAATAACCCAAAGTAAGTGTCAGCTTCTTGCCGGACTTAGCTGCTCTGTAACCAACACCGTTGATTTCCAAAACTTTTGCATAGCCCTGTGTTACACCAACAACCATATTGAAAATCAATGTTCTTGTTAAACCGTGTAAAGCTTTATGCTTTTTCAGATCACTAGGTCTTGTAACTACGATCTGACCTTCTTCCATTGCGATATGCATGTCAGCGGATAATTTTCTTTCCAGAGTACCCATAGGGCCCTTTACTGTGAGCAGGTTACCTTCGCCGATTTTAACATCAACGCCAGCAGGCACTGCAACAGGGAGTTTACCGATTCTTGACATGGTCTGCACCTCCTATTTTCTTTAACAATTATTACCAGATAAAAGCAATAACTTCGCCGCCTACGCCAACTTTTCTTGCTTCTTTGTCTGTCATCAAGCCGCGGCTTGTGGAAATGATTGCAATACCCAATCCACCCAAAACCTTAGGCAGTTCCTCTTTGTTTGCAAAAACTCTAAGACCTGGTTTGGAAATTCTTTTCAAACCTGTGATTACTTTTTCGTTTTTGTCTGCGCCATATTTCAAGCTAACGCGAATTGTGGATTTTACACCATCCTCAATTACTTCATAGCCCTTTACATAACCTTCTGTTGTCAAAATGTCAGCAATTGCTTTCTTCATTTTGGAAGAAGGAACATCTACTGTATCGTGTTTTGCTGTGTTACCGTTTCTGATTCTTGTCAGCATATCTGCGATAGGGTCGCTCATTGACATTATGAATTCCTCCTTTCTTTTACCAGCTTGCTTTCTTTACGCCGGGAATCTGGCCCTTGTACGCCAATTCACGGAAGCAAATACGGCAAATTCCATATTTTCTAAGCACAGAGTGGGGTCTGCCACATACTCTGCAACGTGTGTAAGCTCTTGTGGAGAACTTAGGAGTTCTCTGCTGCTTCACGATCATAGATCTTTTAGCCATTTTTGTCCCTCCCTTTATTTTGCGAATGGCATACCAAATAATTTAAGCAATTCTCTTGCTTCTTCATCAGTCTTTGCTGTTGTAACAAATACGATATCCATACCTCTGATTTTGTCAACTTTATCATATTCGATTTCAGGGAAAATCAGCTGTTCTTTGACACCCATTGTATAGTTACCTCTGCCGTCAAAGCTATTTGCCTTTACACCACGGAAGTCACGTACACGAGGAAGGGCAATGTTGATCAATCTGTCAGCGAACTCATACATTCTGCCGCCTCTGAGTGTAGTCTTACAACCAATATTCATACCTTCACGAAGCTTGAAAGCTGCGATGGATTTTTTCGCCTTTGTTACCACAGGCTTCTGTCCAGTAATGATAGTCATATCCTTTACTGCACCATCTAAAATTTTCGCATTTTCCTTTGCTTCGCCAACGCCCATGTTGATAATGATTTTTTCCAGCTTGGGCACTGCCATCTTGTTTGTATATGAAAATTTCTTAATCATTTCAGGAACTACTTCTGCTTCATAAAAATCTCTTAATCTGCTCATTGTTTACCTCCTTTCCAAGGATCAGTCGATAACTTCGCCTGTCTTTTTTGCAACTCTTACTTTTTTGCCGTCTTTAATCATAGCACCAAGACGTGTAGCCTTGCCATTATGAAGATACATTACGTTGGAAGCGTGAATATAACTTTCCTTCTTAATGATACCACCCTGCTGATTTTTAGCATTGGGTTTTGTATGCTTAGAAATCATGTTAACGCCTTCTACAAGAACTCTGTTGTTCTTAATATCAACAGCAAGAATCTTGCCTTGTTTGCCTTTATCTTTACCTGTTGTTACAACGACTTTATCGCCGCTTTTCAATTTCAAGTTAGCCACCTAGCACACCTCCTTATAATACTTCAGGTGCCAGAGAAAGAATCTTCATAAACTGTTTCTCTCTCAGCTCTCTGGCAACGGGTCCAAAAATACGTGTACCCTTGGGGTTTTTGTCATCTTTGATAATAACCGCTGCATTGTCGTCAAATTTAATATAGCTTCCGTCTGCTCTGCCCACGGAGTGTACTGTTCTAACCACAACAGCCTTTACAACATCGCCTTTTTTCACAACGCCGCCGGGTGTTGCATCTTTAACAGCTGCAACAATGATATCACCAACGCCTGCATATCTTCTTGTAGAGCCGCCGAGTACTCTAATGCAAAGGAGTTCTTTTGCTCCGGAATTATCTGCTACTTTTAATCTGGTTTCCTGTTGAACCATGTGATTGCCTCCTCTCCAAAAAGGATTATTTTGCTTTTTCGATAATACTTACAAGTCTCCATCTCTTGTCCTTAGACAAAGGTCTAGTTTCCATAACCTTTACGCGGTCACCGATGCCACATTCGTTGTTTTCGTCATGTGCCTTGAGTTTGTAAGTTCTGTTTACGATTTTACCATACAAAGGGTGTTTTACTTTATCTTCCACAGCAACAACAATTGTCTTGTCCATTTTGTCGCTGACTACTTTACCAATTCTGGTTTTACGAAGATTTCTTTCTTCCACAAAGAGTTCCTCCTTTCAATAGACCGGATTATTATTCTGCGGCTCTAGCCTTTTGTGTAATCACTGTCTGAATTCTTGCAATATTTTTACGAACTTCCTTGATTCTTGCTGTATTATCCAACTGGTTCGTTGCGTTCTGGAATCTCAGGTTGAATAACTCTTTTTTAGCAGAAACAAGGTCTCTTTGTAATTCATCTGCAGTCTTACCTGTCAATTCATTTACATAACCTTTTGTTTTCACTGCTGATCACCTGCCATTTCTGCCGCCTCTGCCTTGGAAACAATTTTACATTTGATAGGAAGCTTATGAATAGCCAGTCTCAACGCTTCTCTTGCTGTTTCTTCTGCAACGCCGCCAATTTCAAACATTACTCTGCCGGGTTTTACTACCGCTACCCAGAATTCAGGCGCGCCTTTACCGGAACCCATACGAGTACCGATAGGCTTCGCGGATACGGGTTTATCGGGGAATACTTTAATCCAAACGTCACCGCCACGCTTGATATATCTTGTCATAGCGATACGTGCTGCTTCAATCTGGTTTGCTGTAATCCAGCTTGGCTCCATAGCCATAATACCGAATTCACCGTAAGTTACTTTGTTGCCTCTGTGGGCACGGCCCTTCATGGAGCCTCTTTGCTGCTTACGATATTTCACTCTTTTAGGCATTAACATAATTACTTAGCGCCTCCTTCCTTTTTCGCTGCTTTTACAGGAAGTACCTCACCTTTGTAGATCCAAACCTTTACACCCAACTTGCCGTAGGTTGTATCAGCTTCTGCAAAACCGTAGTCAATGTCTGCACGCAGTGTCTGAAGAGGAATGGTACCTTCATGATAGCTTTCTGTACGAGCCATATCCGCGCCGCCCAAACGACCGCTAACAGATGTTTTAATACCCTTTGCACCAAACTTCATGGTTCTGCCCATGGACTGTTTCATCGCACGACGGAATGTCACACGGTTCTCCAGCTGCAGTGCAATATTTTCAGCTACCAGCTGTGCATCCAATTCAGGTTTTTTGATTTCATCAATATTTACAGCAACCTTCTGTGTTGTCATTTTCTGAATATCAGCCTTCAATTCTTCAATTGCCTGCCCATTCTTACCAATAACGATACCGGGTGTTGCTGTGCTTACTGTAACCTTTACTCTGCCAGCAGTTCTTTCGATGGCAATTCTGGAAACGCCGGAAGCGTATAATTTAGATTTGATGAACTTTCTTATTTTAACGTCTTCTACAAGGTAGTCAGCGAATTCTTTCTCTGCATACCATTTGGTATCCCAATCTTTGATGATACCGACTCTTAATCCATGAGGATTTACTTTCTGTCCCATTTCGTACCTCCTTATCTCTCATTGAGAATGATGGAAATATGGCAGGATCTTTTCAGGATCCGATATGCTCTGCCTTGTGCTCTAGGGCGGATTCTCTTCATTGTGGGGCCCTGATCAGCACTTACCTCTTCCACATACAATTTGTTTACGTCCATACCCAAGTTGTTTTCTGCATTCGCCATTGCGGATTTTAAAACCTTCGCAATGATTTCGGAAGCATATCTTGGGGAATAATTCAACAATGCTGCTGCAGTAATAACATCCTTGTTTTTGATCTGATCCAAAACGATCTTCGCTTTTGTGGCAGGGATGCCAACATACTTTGCAGAAGCATGGGGTCTTTTTTCTTGTGTTGCAATGTTTCTTTCCTTCTTAATTTGGCTTCTATGACCTTTTGCCATGAACGAAACCTCCTTTCGTTATCAGATATTAGCGAACTCTTGATTTCTTTTCTGCGTCTTTGCCATGACCTCTGTAGCTTCTTGTCAGTGCAAATTCACCAAGTTTGTGACCTACCATATCTTCAGTAATATATACAGGCACGTGTTTCTTGCCGTCGTAAACTGCGATTGTATGACCGATCATATCGGGGAAAATTGTAGAACGACGAGACCATGTTTTGATTACGTTCTTTTCGCCCGCTGCATTCATAGCATCAATCTTCTTTAAAAGATGATCATCAGCGAAGGGTCCCTTTTTGAGTGATCTGCTCATGTTTTAATCCTCCTTGTTTCGTGTTTTTGTGCTTTAGGCGGCCGCCTTTACACAATCCGATCTATTAGCCGTTTCTGCGGCGAACAATATACTTGTTGGAAGCTTTGTGCTTGTTTCTTGTTTTGTAACCCATAGCAGGCTTGCCCCAAGGTGTCATAGGAGATGGACGACCGATAGGTGCTCTACCTTCACCACCACCGTGAGGGTGATCGTTAGGGTTCATTACGGAACCTCTTACAGTAGGTCTGATACCCATGTGACGTTTTCTACCAGCTTTACCAATGTGAATCAATTCGTGATCCAAGTTACCAACCTGACCAACAGTTGCTCTACATTCGATAGGCAATAATCTCATTTCGCCGGAGGGAAGTTTTACTGTTGCATACTTGCCTTCCTTTGCCATCAACTGTGCAACGTTACCAGCGGAACGAACCAACTGACCGCCTTTGCCGGGCTTCATCTCAATGTTATGGATGCTTGCACCAACGGGGATTTTGCTCATAGGCATTGCATTGCCGATTTTTACTTCTGCGTCAGGGCCGTTCATCAGCTTGTCGCCAACGTTTAAGCCTACGGGAGCCAAAATATAAGATTTCTGACCATCAGCGTAAACAATGAGTGCGATGTTTGCTGTTCTGTTAGGATCATATTCGATTGCCTGAACTGTTGCAGGAACACCGTCCTTATTACGTTTAAAGTCTACCAATCTGTATTTAATTTTGGAGCCACCGCCGTGATGACGTACTGTCAATTTACCCTGATTATTTCTACCTGAATTTTTCTTAAGGTGTACCACCAAAGATTTTTCAGGAGTTGATTTTGTAATTTCATCAAAAGCGGACACTGTCATGTGTCTTCTAGATGGTGTATATGGTTTATATCTCTTAATTGCCATCTTCTGCACTCCTTTCGAGTTTCTTTCTATCTTCTACACGTTTCCGTGTGTTTTGCATTTTGCGTCTCATCTTAGGAAATTACATTCCCTGGAAGATTTCGATGTCTTTGCTGTCAGCTGTCAATTTAACAACTGCTTTTTTAAACTTAGGTGTAGAACCGAAGTGCACACCTCTTCTTTTGGGCTTGCCGTCGTAGTTCATTGTGTTAACGGCTGCAACCTTTGCGCCTGCGAACATTTTTTCAACTGCATCCTTTACCTGAGCCTTTGTTGCTGCAGGGTGTACAATGAAAGTATATTTCTTTTCATCTAAAACAGACATACTGCTTTCTGTGATAACGGGCTTCAAGATTACGTCATAATATTTCAAATCAGCCATTATGCGTACACCTCCTCGATTTTCGCTACCGCATCTTTTGTTACAACCAATGTGTTGTACTTCAAAAGATCATATACGTTAATTGTATGAACGGAAGCTGTTTTTACTTCAGGAATGTTTCTTGCGGAAAGCATTACATTGCTGTTTGTACCGTCCATAACGATCAAAGCCTTGCCGCATTTGATGTTTTCAAGTACTTTAGCCATTTCCTTTGTCTTTACTTCCGCCAAAGTTAATTCATCCATTACGATAATTTTACCTTCTGCTGCTTTTACGGAAAGAGCGGACTGAAGTGCCAATCTCTTAACCTTCTTGTTCAGCTTGAAGGAATAATCTCTGGGCTTAGGAGCGAATACAACGCCACCGCCAACCCACTGAGGGGAACGGATGGAGCCCTGTCTTGCGCGACCTGTACCTTTCTGTCTCCAAGGTTTTCTACCACCACCGCGAACTTCCGCGCGTGTCTTTGTGCTCTGTGTGCCCTGTCTCTGGTTAGCCAGATACTGAACAACTGCCAGATGCATTACATGTTCATTTGCTTCTATACCGAAAATAGCGTCGTTCAGTTCGACTGTGCCAACCTGATCGCCCTTCATGTTTAATACTGCAACATTTGCCATGTTAGTTTCCTCCTTTCGTAAAGTTTATCAAGCCTTTACGCTGTTTTTGATAACCAGAATAGAACCTTTTGCACCGGGAACTGCGCCCTTGATCAAAATTAAGTTCTTCTCTGCATCAGCACGAACGATTTCAAGGTTCTGAATTGTTACATTTTCACTGCCCATGTGACCTGGCATTCTCTTGTTCTTCTTAACACGGCTAGGTGTTGCGGAAGAACCCATGGAACCAGTAACTCTGTGAGATTTGGAACCATGAGCCATAGGCCCTCTGCTTGCATTATATCTCTTAATTGTACTCTGGAATCCTTTACCTTTGGAAACGCCGCTAGCGTCAACTTTGTCGCCTGCTGCGAATACATCAGCTTTGATTTCAGCGCCGATTTCATATGCGGCTGCATCTTCAACCTGGAATTCCTTTACATACTTTTTAGCTGTTACACCAGCTTTTTCAAAATGACCCTGAACAGGCTTTGTTACGTGTTTTGCTTTTGCATCTACAAAACCAACCTGAATTGCTTCATAGCCGTCGTTTTCAGTTGTTTTCTTCTGAACAACAACGCAAGGGCCTGCCTCAAGAACTGTTACCGGTACTAATGTGCCGTTTTCAGCGAAAACCTGTGTCATACCGATTTTCTTAGCCATAATAGCCTTCTTCATTTCCTGCACCTCCTAATTTTCTACAGCGGATTGCCCCTTTCAGGGAAATCATACTAGATTCATATAAGAGCTGTTGCCGATACAATATTTCGCATTACCTTCTTATATAAACCAGTTTTGGATGTTTTCTTTCCGGAAATACGTTCGGTTCGTTGCAATCCGTTCATACTTCAGATTTTATTTCATTACTTTTAATGTGATATCTACACCAGCGGGCAAATCCAGACGGCTTAAAGCATCTGCTGTTTTTGCTGTAGGGCTGAGAATATCAATCAATCTCTTGTGGGTTCTCATCTCGAACTGCTCTCTGGAGTCTTTGTACTTGTGTACCGCTCTGATAATGGTCACAACTTCCTTCTTTGTGGGAAGAGGGATCGGGCCACTGATCTGTGCTCCTGTTTTCTTCGCTGTTTCGATGATCTGCGCCGCAGACTGGTCGATCAACTTATGATCGTAAGCTTTGAGACTGATTCTGATTTTTGGGTTTGCCATAAAAAAAGTCCCCTCCTTTTCGTACTTTTGATTTCAGCACGACAAGTGGTGACTGCACACTTATCCGGGTGTGTCCTGCAACGTAAGACACGATTAGCTACCCCCAAAAGAGGGCAGTAAATCCCTAATATTCAGTACAGTGACCTTGTCGCCCGGTTTCTTGAACTGGACATCGCTCCACAGAAAAACCCGCAAACCTTTATTTTATAGGCTTTTGGCAACCTTCTGCTTCAACACTCTATGTCACAACAGAAATTAGTATACACGAAAAAGCTTTGAATTGCAAGCTTTTCTTCTCATTTTTTTCAAAAAGTTCTTAGTTTTTTCATAAAAATTTGCGCTTTAAAACCGTATTTTTTTATACAAATTGCATAATCAATAAAAATCTATTTCTCTTGGTCAAAATCCAAAGAACTATTTGTTTTTATTGAAAACTTCAACGGAAGTAAGTTTTTCTTTCATTATTTCATAATTTATCCAAATATATACATAGGAAGAAAAATAGAAAAGCGAGTCTCTTAATCAGACTCGCTAAAAGAAATTGATAATCCTAAATACAAAATGCATGAATAAATAAAACTTATTTCTTCCTTATTTAATAGGACAAAAAAACTCTACATAGAATCTTTTAGTTTTTAAAACTATGAATTGGTGCAGGTATACGACCGCCACGGGCAATAAAGTTTTCA
Organism: Bacillota bacterium; assembly: GCA_023413275.1. Taxonomy (GTDB): domain Bacteria; phylum Bacillota; class Clostridia; order Lachnospirales; family Anaerotignaceae; genus Chakrabartyella. The sequence continues at coordinate 17,331 of JAEZPX010000262.1, forward strand.
CAACTATAGCGGTTCACAGGCATTATGGGCGCATGCCCTAATAAGCCACCAAACTCCACGTGACCACCTTCTTTTCTTCCAATTACAGGAATCAATCGTACTGCCGTGGTTTTATTATTCACCATGCCGATGGCCGCTTCATCTGCAATGATACCGGAAATGGTTGATGCAGGGGTATCTCCAGGAATAGCAATCATATCTAAACCAACGGAACAAACGCAAGTCATGGCCTCAAGCTTTTCCAAGGTAAGTGCACCTTTTTCAGCCGCTTCTATCATGCCATGATCTTCACTAACAGGAATAAATGCACCGCTCAAGCCACCAACATAGGAAGATGCCATTACGCCGCCTTTTTTCACGTTATCATTCAGCAAAGCCAAGGCCGCTGTGGTACCAGGTGCACCGGGCTCAGCAAGACCCATTTCCTGAAAAATCTCAGCAATGCTATCACCAACAGCAGGGGTAGGTGCCAAGGAAAGGTCGATAATCCCAAAAGGAACATTTAATCTCTCAGAGGCTTCTTTTGCAATCATCTGTCCAACCCGAGTGATTTTAAATGCAGTGCGTTTCACAGTTTCACAAAGAGTTTCAAAATCTGCACCACGTACCTCTTCTAACGCTTTTTTCACAACACCGGGGCCGCTTACACCAACATTAATGGCGCAGTCAGCTTCTCCAACTCCATGAAATGCTCCTGCCATAAAAGGATTATCCTCTACGGCATTACAGAATACAACTAGCTTTGCACAGCCAATGCATTCCGCATCTTTGGTCAATTCGGCTGTTTTTAGAATAGTTTCTCCCATCTCCTTCACGGCATCCATGTTGATACCATTTCTGGAGGTTCCAATGTTAACGGAGGAACAAACTCTATCAGTAACCGCCATCGCCTCAGGAATTGATGCAATCAGCGTTCTATCACTTTTGGTATAGCCTTTATGTACCAAAGCAGAGAAACCGCCAATAAAATTCACGCCCACTTCTTTTGCCGCCCGATCCAAGGTTTGGGCAATACTCACATAGGAATCTGTTTGGCAACCTGCCGCCGCAATTGCAATGGGTGTAATAGAGATTCTTTTGTTTACAACAGGAACGCCGTATTTCTTTGCCAGCTCATCCCCAACCTTTACTAAATCTTTAGCATAGGTAGTAATTTTATTGTAAATCTTCTCATTGAACTTCTCAACATCTGCATCGGCGCAGTCTAATAAGCTAATCCCCATTGTAATGGTACGAACATCAAGGTTCATATCGTCAATCATACGGTTGGTTTCTAAAATTTCATTTCTTGTTATCATTGTTCAGCCCTCCCTGATTAAATGCGATGCATAGCATCAAAGATTTTTGTGTGCTGAATTTTGATTTTCAGACCCATCTCATCGCCAAGGGTATTAAGCTTCTCTGAAATTTCGTCATAACCGAGCTTCATGCTTGTAATATCCACAACCATCACCATATTAAAGTAGCCCCCAACAATTGTTTGGGAAATATCTAAAATATTAATGTTGTTTTCCGCCAAAACCGTACATACCTTTGCGGTAATCCCTACACAATCTTGTCCTAAAACGGTAATCACTGCCTTTTCCATTTCCTGCATTTTCTTTTTCCTCCTTAATAATCCGAAAAACAAAAAGCACCTTTGACCTGCCCTATCTTTCGTTTCGCAATAAAATTTTTATATTTTATCCCATAAACGCAATCTTATTGGCAAAATTACCCTTATGCATGATAACCCTTTAATTCTTGCCGATAAATCGGCTTATATATTAAGCGCGGCCCTCGCCGCACACTTTCCATTAAAGTGATTTTTTCTACATTAAAACTTTTACCTTCCATTATAACGGCTTTTTGCACATCGGCAAAGCCTCTTTGGGGCTCAACATCACGCCCTAATGTGATATGGGGGCTAAGTCCTTTTTTCTCCCTAGCAAAGCCTTGGCGCTCCAAGCTTTTTTCAAGCCCGAAAAACAACCTTTGCAAAGAATCACTTTTTTCCAACCCAGCCCAGAGAACACCTCTATCGCCTCTTCCAAAGAAACCGATTTGCCCTAATTTTAGATCAAACACACGATTCCTTTGCGCCGCCTCAAACATAGCTTCTTTCACATACTCAACATCCGATGGGTCAATCTCCCCTAAAAAATGCAACGTAACATGAAAATTATCTTGAGGAGTATAATTCCCTCGACGACAATATTTTTGGGTTTCTGTCTGCATCTCAGATAGATACTCCCTAACCTCAGGGGATAGTTCAATGGCAATAAATGTACGCATATCTCCCCTCCTTCCTATGAAAAAAGCCCTTTGGGGATGAGGAACCATAATGATTCCCCTCTCCCCCCGAGAGCTTCTCGCTTCATCGCAATATTATGCTTTTACCAACGCAAGTGCTTTTTCCACAACGTTTTCAACGGTAAAGCCAAAATCTTTAAATAATAAGCCTGCCGGCGCAGAAGCACCGAAGCCTTCCATACAAATGGTAGCACCATCGAGACCTACATACTTATGCCAGCCAAAATCAGCCGCCGCTTCCACAGCAAGTCTTGCTCTGACCGCCTTAGGCATAATGCTTTCTTTGTATTCTGCGCTCTGCGCTTCAAACAATTCCCAGCTTGGCATACTGATGACTCTTGCTTTTACTCCTTTTTCAGACAAAACATCATAAGCTTTGTAAATCAGCTCAACCTCAGAGCCACTTGCCATCAATAAAACATCAGGTGTTCCTGTGCAATCCTTCAAAACATAAGCACCCTTTAATGCATCCTTACCTGTGCCCTCCAATGCTGGAAGGTTTTGTCTGGAAAGGATCAGAGCAGTAGGTGTACTTGTTTTTGTCAATGCTGTATACCAGCCTGCCGCTGTTTCTCTTGTATCGCAAGGACGGAACGCAATATAATTTGGCATACTGCGCAGCATCGCCAAATGCTCAATAGGCTGATGGGTAGGTCCATCTTCACCAACACCAATACTATCATGAGTCATAATGCTGATCACAGGCAAGCCCATTAAGGATTCCATACGAAGACCAG
>JAEZPX010000052.1 GCA_023413275.1 Bacillota bacterium
GTGTTACGTTATTGATTGTGCTTGACATCCTGTACCTCCTTTTGTAGGTTCCGCCGAAACAAAAGCTTACTTACTTTCGGCACCGCACAATTCCTATTTATACTTTAGATAGCAAGTGTAATCATCAGTCTGCGGTTGAGTAGACTTCACTGGGATACCAATTCTATTTAAAATAGTTTCTTACCATCTAAAATGTTTATCCCTAGTTCCTTTGCAATGCTCCCTTGTTTAAACGGATTTATTTTTTTCACTACACCATCTTGTTTAAAAGACGACCCTGTCCCTTTGAACCAAAAAGTAATATTTGCTTTTTTACATTGCTCACGAATATCCAGTACCCAATCATAATCACATTCACGAGCATCACGCCCGCTTTCGCCACATACCGTAACATGCTCAATCCCATGGAGAAAGGTTGATAGATCTATGGTTTCCAAAAGGGGAGAGCAGGCAATAAAACGCCTTTTTATTGGATAAGACAGAAACAGAGGAAGACGATAATCTGCCAAAGCCTGATTCTCCACGGTACAACCGATATTTACATTGTTGTAACCGTCGCCCCAATCGGAGGGTAATGCAACGTTGAAACGGTCAATTCGTTTTGTTAGAATCAAAAAATCGATATCCGGTCTTTGTTTTATCATGCTCCAGGCATCCTTTCGCCACTCATCGGCTTCGGGCAGAAAAAAATCAGTAGCAAAACAAGTGGCAAGGATTTTATTTCCTTTAATATTGTATTCACCTTTTGCGTTTGTCCGAATAGGCCAATCAAATTTATCTGTTTTTTGTATGTCATTTTGACCGTAACGTTTCCCATGGGGTCCATAGAAATAACAATACGTGCATCCATCACTGGTTTGATAGCAGCCTGTCCAAGGTTCCCAATTCATGTTCTCACTCCTTTCTGAAATAGCACTGTTTTAATTATGACACATTTTTTGTTACCGTTTGGACTGCATTCTTTGGTTTGGCAAGCCCATTAGGGTAAGAAGGGCGGCTGGAATATAGGTTTCTCATCTTTGCTCCTGCTCTAACAGGGAGCTATGCGATTGCACACATTTTATTGTTTCTTTCGATAAATCTGCAACATAATGCCATGCATCTCCAAGTTTGATTTTTATTATATGGAAAAGTATACCACAGCAAGGTAAATTGATACAAGGGACTAATTTTGATGGATAGGAAACGACAAGTAATATACAATTGCAGAAAGTGGTAGGGGAATCTAATGAAACAAAATGCAACGGCTCTGAAAAGCAAAGCCGCTGCAAGCACATCTACTATATGAGGGAAATTCAACTATTTGTTGCACACATGTTTTATCGTTTCTTCACAATGTATTTCTAAAGAATTTAAAAGACAAAGATCTGTGTCTTTTTGTGATATTAATTGTGGTAGTTCAGTGCAACCCAAAATTACGCTGTCAACGGAATAAGATGAAATGATTTTTAAAAAGATCTGTTTTGATGTTTCCGACACCACGTTGATTACTAGTTCAGAGAAAATAATTTCATTAATAATTTCTTGCTCATCAACGGTTGGGGTGATTACCTCTATCCCATATTTTAAAAGTCCCCTCTGATAAAAGCTGTTGCGCATTGTATAACCGATACCAGTTAAAAGTAGTTTTTTCAGTCCTAAATCTTGGGCTTTTTGCCCAACAGCATCAACGATACTAAGGACTGGGATTTGAATATCATTACGAATTTCTTCTAAAACAGAATGTGGGGAATTAGCGGCCATGATTGCAAAGTCAGCACCAGCGCGTTCCAGATTACGAAAGCTCTTGAGAATGTATTTTTTATACTCATTCATATTATTTTCATTTTCTAAATCAGTAAAATATTGAAAATTTAGACTTTCAATTACCATTTCCGGATAGTAGTAATGGTGATATTGTTTATAGAATAAATCGTGAAGTGTCTCGTAATAATGAAGGGTTGAAGCGGAACTAATTCCACCGATTATTCCAATTTTCTTCATAGAAAAACATCCTCCCTTATTTTATATAAAATGAATAATGATCAATTGCTCGCATTGTTGCAAGAATTCCATCCAAATGATCATACTCGTGCTGTAACAGTTCAGATAAGTCTCCTTCCAATAACATTTCTTGTTCTTTCCATTCCATGTCACGATATAGGATTCGGATTTTTTTATGTCGCCGAACTTTCACAAGAAGATTAGGGAAAGACATGCAATCATCCATGACTTCCATTTCTTCATCACCAATAAATTCTAATACTGGATTAATAAAAACTGTAGGCTGATTGATGTACATATATAAAATTCGCTTTTGAATTCCAATCTGTGGTGCGGCAATTGCCCTTCCAGCATGATACTGATTTCTGAATGCAATCAGAGTGTCATGTAAATCTTGGATAACCGGTGTTAATTTTGATAGTTCATTTCTTTCAACGGGACTGCTGATTTCGTATAGTTTTGGGTTTCCAAGTTTTAAGATTTCCTTTTCCATAATGCTCCTCCTTGTTTATTCATATTTTTAATACAAGTATATTCTTGAAAATGTGTGCAAGCAATGATAAAATTGTTTGCAGAACAATTTAGACAGGAGAGAAGGCAATGCCCGTTAATTCTTTTGAAAATTATCCTATGACGTGGAGACCAAATATCAGTAAAACAGGAGAGATTCCTCTTTATATTGAAGTTGCCCGGGCGCTGGAACGGGATGTGCGAAGTGGACAGTTAAAGCCAAACGATAAATTGCCCCCACAAAGAGAGCTTGCAGATTATTTGGATGTAAATTTAAGTACAATTGCCAGGGCATTTAAGTTATGTACGGCGAAAGGATTCATTTCCGGGGAGGTTGGGCGAGGCACATTTGTTTCTTCGGATGTTTTGTCAAACTTGCCTATGCTGGATCAATGTGGATTGGAGCAGTGTATTAACTTGGGTGCATCCCATCCGTTATATGAACAAAATAAATATGTGGTCGAAATTTTGAAACAGATCATAAAAAAGGCCAATATCAGTAGTCTCTTAGAATATGCTGAAACTTCAGGGCGGATTGGACACAAACAAAGTGGTCAGCATTGGCTTTCTCAATTTGGTGTTAATGTTTCTGTTGAGCAAGTTCTTATAACATCTGGTCTGCAAAATTCACTAGCAATCATTTTGACTTCCCTGTTTCACTTTGGAGATAAAATTGTTACTAATTCTGTTGTATATCCCGGGATCAAGAACATTGCAAATTCTTTAGGAATACAACTGATACCGATTCCATATATAGGGCAAAGAATGAATATGGATTATCTCCATCAACTTTGCAAAAATGAGAAAATCAAGGGGATTTATGTTAATCCAGATCATCAAAATCCAACAACGATTGATATGAGTGAAAAGGAACGTAAGGAGTTATCTTCGATTATTAAACAACATGATTTGATATGTATAGAGGATGCGACGTATTCGTTTTTATCAACCATCCAGAATACACCGATAACTAGCATCGTACCCGAGCAGAGTATCTATATTTCTACTGTATCAAATTCTCTTTCTGCCGGTTTAAGAGTGGCGTTTTTAACAATGCCTTTGCCATTTTTAGAGAAATTAAAAAAGGGGAATAGTGACATAAATGTTATGTCTGCCCCTTTGGAGGTTGAAATCACTTCTCAACTGATTAAGACCGGTGTGGCTCAAAAGATTATACAAGAAAAAATTATTTCTTTACAGCAACGAAATAAACTTGTTAATGCATATTTGTCAGACTATCAAGTTCAGGGCATTTTGAATGCACAATTTCGTTGGTTGCCTTTGCCACTTAGGTGGACAGGAAAACAGTTTGAAATGATGGCGAAGGAAAAGGGCGTGCAAGTATTTTGCTGTGAGCGATTTATTGTTGGTAGTGCAATGGTAGAACCAGCAGTGAGGTTAGCAATAAGTACCCCTAAAAGTATGGATGAACTAGAATTAGGCTTACAGATTTTGAAAAAGTTAATGGAATAAACTTGCTTAAGTTAATTCTTCTGGTTCTCAATGCTAAAAAAAGTTTAAAAATATAGGTGTTAGCTATACGAATGGGGAGATGGCGTTTCGTTTCGACGCTTGAATAGAACTAATTCAGCGTCGCAACCCGCTTCGCCGTATTCGCTGACCATTAGATGCTTTTCATCAGCAGCCAGACCGTAATACTTAGTAGTTCCCTTTTTTGGGATTTGGTTGCCCAAATATATCTTTTTATCATCACATATTTTGATAGATTGACCATTTGGCAGTGTGTATTCAAGATTGATGTAAAATCCGTTGATTGCGTTTAGCTCTGTTACTTCTTCCATATCTTTTATGCCAAGTGCGTTGAATTCCCCAATTAATTTTTCTTTAAGCTTACAAGGAATATCAGAACACTTATCGCAATGTTCATATCCCTTGTTCTGACAACATAACGCTATTACGCAATCGCCATGAAACGGATGCCCGTTTGATGCAACACATCCTTGGCAATTGCCTTTTTGCGTACATTTGCTACAATCAACTCCGCATATTGAATGACTCATAATGATTCCTCCCGAAATTTTGTTTGTTATGTTCTGCAACGAAGAATAATCCTTTTATTCCAGTTTATGTACTGGGCGGATATATTTAAAATGTTGCTCAGGATTAAAATAAAAGTATATAATTCTACCAGCGGAAGCATCAAAGCAGTAATTTGTGCCCGCAAATTCAAAAGTTGCCATTGCCATTTCAATTTTTTCCTCTACACTTCGATTTTCCTGCTCATAGTCGAATGGTCCATGTTCAAAAACAATATATTCTCCTTGGGGAACATCAATCATTAGCATTTGTTTTGGAACTTCGTCTTTATAATCAAGGGGAAGACGTACACCATGGCATTCTGTACGTGGTATTCCCCAATCGCAAAGTCTGCCATCTGGGTCATTGATATATGCCATAATTTGACCACTACTGCTGTTCGTTTCCGTCCCGCCATTGTCATCTAACTTTCCTTTGATGCTATCCAGTAGACCGTAAATTGTGTCGTAGTCTTGTCCAGGAATAAGGCTTTGTTTTTGCCAAAAATCCCAATAGCCATTACTTTCATAGTTTTTAATGTGCAGAAACTTGTGAGCGGGAATTGTTACAAAATAAATTTTAATATCATTTGCAGATTTTATCATACCGATCTCTCCTAATCCAAAAAAGTAGCGGTCAAAAGGGTTTATTTTTGTACGAAGAACAACAGGCCTAGGCCTTTTTCTATATTCACTTGGGGCTACACCATATGCTTTCTTGAAAGCTCTGGTAAAAGCTTCATGCGAAGAAAAACCATAATCAAAGGCAATATCCAAAATGCTTTTTTCACTATCTCGAACCTCTTTAAGTGCAAAGGCCAGTTTTCTAAGCCTCAAATAATCTCTAAAGTGCATGCCGGATATTTCCTTGAATTTTCTGGTAATATGATATTCAGAATAACCTAACTTCCGAGAAAGAAATGTCAGGGTCAGTACTTCATTGTGATGATGACGAATCGACGCATCAATTTCATCAACAATCATTTGAATTTGCTTGTGCCACTGGTACATTGGTTTGTTCACCTCGTTTTTATTACTCTAAAGCAATTATATCGTAAAGAAAATTATATTTCTTGATTTTACTTGCGGTAATCAATATTTATTGTGCTGTAGATTTAAAGTGTGCTAAAGGAGCTTAAAATCAACTAGTACTTATTATAAAATAAGTAACCACAATAGAGCAGGAATGAGTTAAATAATTAAACAAAAAATTATTCTAAAATGTTGTAAATTCCTTCATATGGGAATTGATGTTATCGTTAGGTGAGTCTTGAATATTCATGCAAGGAGTTAAAAAATCATTTTTTTAAATCATATCATAATATCCTAAAAAACTCTTAAGGATATTTGGGTGATATGGTACAAGCTGGTATCATTATGCTATAATTTGTATTAAAAATGATGTCAATATTCGTTCTAGCATTCGCAATCATTTTTGTCATGGTTACTTTTATTGCAAACATTAATAACTCATCATTAAATTTAGAATGAGAAATGGATAGGAGAGGAAAATATGGGATTTGGATATAGTGGATTTAGCATGGGGTTTCAATTAATGAGTATTATAGTTCCGATGATTTTTATAATTGTGATCGGGGTTTTTATCGTAACATTTATAAAAGGGGTTAGCACTTGGAATAAAAATAATCAATCCCCAAAGCTAATTGTTGATGCTAAGGTGATATCAAAAAGGACAGATGTGTCCCATTCTCATCATGCCAACGCCGGAGATGTAACGGGAGCACATGGATTTAGCTCAAGCTCCTCTACATGGTATTATACAACCTTTCAAGTGGAAAGCGGTGACAGAATAGAATTTTCCGTTTCAGGATCGGAATATGGAATGCTGGCAGAAGGTGATCAAGGAAAACTTTCTTTCCAAGGTACACGTTATTTGAGCTTTCAGCGTAATGAATCTAATTATATGGGGAGGTAATTCAAATGAAATATCAAGGCGTGTGTATAGCTGTCAAAGATGTAAACCTCTCCAGACAGTTTTACCAGGATTTATTTGATTTTGAGGTATATCAAGACTATGGAATCAATGTCTCTTTTGGTGGATTATCATTACAGCAGGATTTTGATTGGTTACTAGATATTCCGAAAGAT
>JAEZPX010000109.1 GCA_023413275.1 Bacillota bacterium
GTATAGCTACAGGGATGAGGGGCTTATGAGATTAAACGAAGCGATTAGTAAAAGGTTAGAAGAGATTTTAATATCCAAAGGAATGACCCAATATGAACTATTTAAGAAAAGCGGTGTTCCTCGCTCAACGATAGGGAATGTTATGAACTGTTCCTATGATTCTGTTAAACTTCGAATAATTCATGAAATGTGTTTGGGTCTGGAAATAGGCATTAAAGAATTTTTTACATCTCCCTTATTTGATGAAAATAATCTTGATGATTAATACACATACGTTATATTTAGAGATAGATAAGAGAAAAAGACCAAGTCATGGACTTGGTCTTTTGTATCGTGGTTTTTTATATTTTTATTTTCTTTGATTAGGATAAAACGTAAACGGTCACGTTTTGTACACCCCAAGAAAATGCTTCATTTTTTGTTTCATAGCAGACGTCAATACGGTTACCCTTAATTGCGCCGCCTGTATCCGCTGCGATGGCTACACCATAGCCGGGAACATAAACCTTACTACCTAAGGGGATAACCCTAGGGTCTACTGCTACAACGCCCTTGGTTGCTGTGGCACCTGTTGCTGTGATACCATTACAGCCTGCGTCGAAAGGTGTATAAGCTGTTACTTTTGCACTGATTGCTTTTTGATAAGTCATGCCGTTAACGACGTTGGCAGCACCAACTTCAATGACCTTATTTACTGCATTTGTGATAACTTTTGTTTCTACAGGCTCTGTACTTACTAATTTGTCGCCATGATATACTTCTTTAGTTACGATGGAGGTCTGACCTTCCTTTCCTTCCTGAACTACGCGGCGTTCGCCGGGTTTCAGATCGGAAGAAGATTTTTCCACTGTTTCATAAGGTACAACATCTGTTGTAGCAACAATTTTTTCAGTTACTGAGGTGAGAGAAATGGTCATCATATCTGTTACAGCGTCTGTTTTTTTATAGTCGCTCAAAAGATAATCTGTGTCGATGGTAGCGGAGAGTTCCTCCAACAGGTCACCAACGGTTTGAGCGTCTGTGGATACCATACGAGGTACGCCGTCCACATTTACGAATACAGACTGTGTATTTTGTTTGCTGTAAGCAGATGCCGAGCCGCAGCCAATCACCAATATAAATACCACGATAGCAAATACTCTAAGATGCGTTTTCATTTTTTCCTCCTTGAACACGACCCTGCCTGCCGATTATGTGGGTAATAGCAGAGGGGTTGCTCCTCTCGTATTTATGATAGACATATAGATTCTTATGCCTTTGCCCATGCCTTTTTAAAGGGCTGAGCCGCAGTCGTATTTACATGGGGAGTCGTCACTTCCGCATGCTTTTTCTTTACTTTTCACGAACAACTGCAAAAATAAAGATATATCGTATTGATATACCTTTACTTTACAGATAGTATATTAACATATTTGTAACATTTATGCAACGTTTTTTTAAAAAAATAAACTTTGTGCATTTTTACTAGTAATATTTGCCACGATTTCTGGGGAAATATTCTTAATTTCAGCGATTTTTGTTACAATATATTCCAAATTCCTAGGGTCATTTCGCTTTCCACGGTTAGGCGCAGGAGCCAAATAAGGGCTGTCTGTCTCAATTAAAATTTTCTCTAGGGGTACTGCATCCACCACTTCCACCATTTTTTTCGCATTTGGAAATGTCACAACTCCCCCAATTCCGATATAAAACCCCATTTTTGCGTATTCAACCGCCATTGGCGCTGAACCCGAATAACAGTGGATAACACCCTTGCGCACATTGCTTGCAGACATGATGTCAAAAGTTTCCTGTGACGCATCTCGTGAATGAATTATTACAGGTTTGTTAACAGATTCTGCAAGACGAAGTTGTTGACGGAACCAAAATTGTTGCAGCTCTCTTGGGTGTGTATCATAATAATAGTCCAAACCAATTTCACCGATGGCAACTACTTTTTTATGCTGGGAGAGGCGACGGAGTTCCTCTATGGTTTGGGATGACATATCGTACAGTTCATGGGGATGAATGCCTACGGAGGCGAAAATGTAGTCATAACGTTCTGCAAGGCGAATGCTTTGCTTTGAGCTTTTCAAATCACACCCAACGTTAACCATATAGTCTATACCGCAAGAGGGGAGAAGCCCTAAAAGCTCCTCCCGATCCTCTCTGAACCGCTTATCATCTAAATGTGCATGAGATTCAAAATACATTAGCTAATTCCGCTTCCGCTGGGGAAATCTTTCTTTTCTGTAGTCAAAAGACTCAAATTGCCGTTTCCGTCATCGGCGCAAAGAATCATTCCGTAGGACATTTCGCCCATCATTTTTCTTGGTTTTAAATTATAGGCAACCACAACTCGTTTGCCCACCATTTCCTCAGGTGTGTACCATTCTTTGATACCAGAGAAAACAACTCTTTCTTCTTCGCCAATGCGAATGACATTACGCAGAAGTTTTTTGGAGTTTTCCACCACAGAGCTTGCAATCACTTCGCCAACCTTAAGCTGTACCTTGCAAAAATCATCAATGGAAATTTCTGCGGGGTATTCGGGCTCTTCATGCTTCTTAGGAGCTTCCTTTTTCTCTTCTTTCTTTTCTTCTTTACTCTGATTAGCTACAGCGGTGGACTGAGAAGCTTTAATTGCCGCTTCTAATTCAGCTAATTCTTTTTTCATATCAATACGAGGGAAGAGGGTTTCGCCTTTTTCCACTTTTAATTCAAAGGGCAACAATCCCCACTTTTTAGCCATTTCCCATTCCACAATGTTACTTTCAATGTTGTACTGTGCCCAAATTTTTTCGGGCGTGGTGGGAATAAAGGGCTGAATCAGAATGGAAGTTATTCTGATGCTTTCCGCAACATGATACAATGCGTTTGCCAGTTCACCCTGTTTTGCTTCATCTTTACAAAGAATCCAAGGTTGAGTTTCATCAATATATTTATTTGTTCTGCGAATTAAGTTCCAAATTTCGATTAAAGCGTCACTAAAGAACATTTTTTCCATAGCGGTTTCCACTTTTTCTGCTGTACCCAGAGCCACTGTCTCTAAATCCTTATCAAAAGGAGTTTCAGTACGAGCATCAGGCAATCTTCCGCCAAAGTATTTTTCAATCATACCAACGGTTCTGGAAACCAAGTTACCCAGATCATTTGCCAAGTCGGAGTTTATACGCTGAATCAGTGCTTCATTATTGAAGTTACCGTCTTGTCCGAAAGCTACTTCTCTTAATAGGAAGTAACGAATGGCATCCACGCCATATTTTTCAACCAAAACGTTAGGGTCAACTACGTTGCCAACGGATTTAGACATTTTACCACCATTGATAACCAACCAACCATGTCCAAAAATTTGCTTGGGCAGAGGAAGATTCAGTGCCATCAGCATAGCAGGCCAGATAATGGAGTGGAAACGAACGATTTCTTTGCCAACCACGTGAACATCTGCAGGCCAATATTTATGGAACAGGCTGTCATCGTCGGAACCATAGCCTAAAGCTGTGATATAGTTGGAAAGAGCATCAATCCAAACGTAAACAATATGGCCGGGGTCAAATTCAACGGGAACGCCCCATTTAAAGGAAGTACGGGATACCGCTAAATCTTCTAAGCCCGGCTTTAAAAAGTTATTAATCATTTCGTTCTGACGGGTGTTTGGCTGTAAGAACTCGGTGTTCTCCTCCATATATTTCAAAATACGATCTTGATATTTGGAAAGGCGGAAGAAATAGCTTTCCTCTTTTACCAATTCCACATCACGTCCGCAGTCAGGACACTTGCCATTTACCAGCTGATGCTCTGTAAAGAAGGACTCGCAAGGGGTGCAATACCAGCCTTCATAGGAGCTTTTGTAAATATCTCCTTGATCATAAAGCTGTTTGAAGATTTGCTGTACCGCTTTTACATGGTAATCATCGGTAGTACGGATAAATTTATCATAGGAAATGTTCAAAGTCTTCCAGAGTTCTTTGATGCCTACTACAATATTATCGATATATTCCTTGGGCTCTTTGCCTTGACTGTTAGCAATACGTTCGATTTTCTGACCATGCTCGTCAGTTCCTGTGAGGAACATAACGTCATAACCCCGCAGTCTTTTGTAACGAGCCATGGTATCCGTTGCAACAGTGCAATAGGAATGGCCGATGTGAAGTTTATCACTGGGGTAATAAATAGGGGTGGTGATATAGAACTTTTCTTTTTCCACAATTCTCTCTCCTTTTATAGTATCTAAAATGCAGAACTTGTCCGATTTTTAACTTGATTTGTAAGTTATAAACATGAATGAGCTTTTTCATTCAGAAGTAACCCATATACATCAAAAAACCGCCCTTCATAAAACTACAAAGGACGGCTATTCACCGTGTTACCACCTTACTTCGCCTTTTTCTCACGAAAAAGACCTCATTGGGTACAACGTACCCTTACGCTTTAACGGGCGCACCCGTCGCAGCCTAAAGAAAAAATTCTTTCGGTGCGCAGCTCCAAGACCATATTCAACAACTGCTCCTGTACCTTTTTTCAGCGAAGGCAACATGCCTTTAAGGCTCTCTTTTACATAGCGAGTTTGTTTACTCTTCTTTTCATAGCCAGTTTATAATTATATATAGGATTTTACTATAACTCAAAGAACTCTGTCAACAATAAACCCTAGGTTTTCTACTTTTTTCCCCATTATTTCAGATTTTCGGGGTTCAAGACCTCAAGCTCCGGCAGAACGAAAATACCATCCTTGCGAATAAGCTTATCGTCAAACCATATTTCACCGCCGCCGTATTCAGGGGTCATAATTAAAACCAAATCCCAATGGATTGCAGAGTGGTTATCATTATAGGCGTCATCGTAGCAATTACCGGGGGTAAAGTGAATGCTTCCGGCAATCTTCTCATCGAATAATATATTGTTCATTGGCTTTGTAATATAAGGGTTTACACCAATGGCGAATTCCCCAACATATCTTGCGCCTTCGTCGGTATTAAAGATTTTCTCAAGGCGTTCTTTGTCATTTCCATCGCAGTCAATAATTTTACCATCCTGAAAGGTTAATTTTACATGTTCAAAAGTAAAGCTATTATACTCTGATGGGGTATTATAGGTAATCACGCCATTGATGGAGTTTTTCACGGGAGCGGTGTAAACCTCGCCATCGGGAATATTACAACGGCCTGCGCATTTTACAGCAGGGATATCCTTAATGGAGAAAGTGATGTCTGTATCTTTTGCAATGAGATGCACCTTATCGGTTTTATTCATCAGTTCAACCAAGGAATCCATGGCTTTACTCATTTTGCTGTAATCCAGATTGCAGACGTTAAAGTAGAAATCCTCAAAATCCTCCAAGCTGGTATGGGCCGATTGGGCCATGGAGTTTGTAGGATAGCGTAAAACCACCCATTTTGTGCGAGGAACACGAATGCCATGATGCACGGGATCGGTATAAAAACGATTTTGTAAGTCTAATTTTTCATTGGGAACATCCGCTTGCTCTGTAATATTATCTTCCCCACGAACGCCGATAAAGGCATCCATCTGTTCCATTAAGCGGCTGTCCACCTCTGCCATCATCTTTTGCTGTTCTTCCGTAGCACCCAAAAGTAGTTCTCGCTCTAAAGAGTTTGTCATGACCTGTAAAAAGGGCGTTCCACCAGCCTTATAAACTTCCTTAATGATTTGCTTTACCAAGGGAGTGGGATGAATCCCATTGCAATTGATGAGCAATTTCTCCCCCTTTTCCAGTCGGCAGGAATAGTTTACCAGATTATATGCTAAAGTTTTTATTCTTTCATCCATATAAAATCAGCTCCTTCATTGAAATAATATATATAGGTAGTATTTTACACTTTTTTCAAGATATATGCAAAAAAAATGTACTGAAAATTGACAAATTGCCAAAAAAACGGATACAATAACCTTGTATAAGAAAAAACGTGGAAAAGCCATCTTTATTTATGACGGAAAGGGATAAAATATATTGAAATAAAGGGGATTTTATGGATTACTATTTTGAAGCAGAAAGAACAAATCAAATAAATCCTTTCTTTTTGAATTCTTTTGAGTCGAAATTTTGTAAAATATATGCAGGTGGCTTTGATTGGGGGGTTTTTGGTGCGTGTAGCAATACCGACAAGAGATGGACGGATTGAATCTGTTTTTTCTAGGGCAGAGGAATTTACCATATACGACGTGGAAATTGAGCTGGTGAAATCTAAAGTGACTGCACCCTTGGGTGGACGGGAATTGGGCAGCTTTTTAATGGAGGAAGCCATCAATGTAGTAATATGCGGTAAAATTCGCTCTGGTACACGAAATATTATGCGGGTGAAGCGGGTGGAACTGCTTTACGGTGTCACGGGGAATGCAGATGATATTATGATTCGCTATTTAAGCGGGGAGCGCTTGGGGAATGTGGATGAAAATGCATTTTGGAGCAACGATGGAGAAGGGTTGGAGTGAGATGATGTTAGAACGTTTTTTTCCCGATATTTTTGTAAAATCTATTTATGAACTGCCTTTGGAGGAACTGAAAGCAAGGGGAATTAAGGGATTGGTATTTGATATTGACAACACAGTGGCGCCTTTTGATATTGCCGAACCGGAAAATGATTTGATTGAGTTATTCCTATTTTTAAGAAAGCAGGGATTTCGCCTTTGCATTCTTTCCAATAATAATAAGGCACGTGTTCGACTGTTTAACAAAAATTTGCGAACCTTAGCGGTGCATAAGGCGGGAAAGCCCGGGGTTAGAAAACTAAAACAAGCCTTGAAAAAGCTGAAGCTTGCACCGGAGAATACCGCAATTGTGGGGGATCAAGTTTTTACGGATATGTGGTGTGGTCACAGGGCGGGATTAACCTGTATTTTGACGGCACCCATTTGTAATCGGGATCAGTTGATTACAAAAATAAAAAGAGGTGCAGAAAAATTAGTATTAAAAGAATATTTTAAGCGGGAAGGGAAATAAAAGATAGAAAATACCTTATTTTCAATAAGTTTTTATTGAAATATAAAGGCTTTTCCATTAGAATGTAAAAGGATATGCTTATTTTTTAGAAAAGCAAGCATGATTGGCTAACGGACGAGGTAAGTGTAGAATAAAACGGGCTTACGAAGGAAACAGAAGGAGTACAAGCTCAAGCTGATTTCAGGGCGTGAAAGACGCTGTCTGTTATAAATACAATGTAAAAATTGTAGAAAGAATTTTGAATGAAATGATTTTGAGGAGGAAATACGAATGATTTCTGCAGGTGAATTTAGAAATGGCGTAACAATGGAATACGAAGGCGCACCTTATGTAATTTTGGAATTCCAGCACGTTAAGCCCGGTAAAGGTGCGGCATTTGTGCGTACAAAAATCAAAAATTTGAAGACAGGGGCTGTTTTGGAGAAAACCTTCAGACCTACTGAAAAAATGCCCAGAGCACATATTGAAAGACAGGATATGGAATATCTGTACAACGATGGAGATTTATTCCATTTTATGAATTCCGAAACTTATGAGCAGATCGCAATTAATGCTGATGAAGTTGGCGACGCTTTAGAGTTTGTAAAGGAAAATGAAGTAGTTAAGATTCTTTCTTACGATGGTCAGGTATTCGGTATCGAGCCTCCTTTGTTTGTAGAATTAAAGATTACAGAAACAGAACCCGGATTTGCTGGCAATACAGCTCAGGGTGCAACAAAGCCTGCTATTTTAGAAACAGGTGCACAAATTCAGGTACCTTTGTTCATCAATCAGGATGAAGTGGTTAAAATTGATACAAGAACCGGTGAATATTTAGGTAGAGCAAACTCCTAAAAACCACCTGCTTTAGATATGTTATTCTTCTGTTTTCAAGGGAGAAGTAGGTTTCATGCTTACTATTTTTCGGTTGGGCAGTTCTTTGAATAATCATGAATGGAAAAGGGGGCTTTTTAACATGGAATACTTTGAAAAAAAAATTACCTATCTTCGGGGTCTGTGTGATGGAAGCGGCTTTGACGAGAACAGCAAGGAAGGTAAAATTTTCCACGGCATGTTGGAAATATTAGATGATATGGCGTTTATGCTGGAAACCTTCATGGATGATGAAGAAATGGAAGACTTAGAGAAATATGAGGATGAAGACGGAGAAAATCAGCCCATTTATCTATATTCCTTTATCTGTCCCAGTTGTGGAGAAGAAATTGATGTGGATGGGGAAACCATGGAAACTGAAACAGAAATTCAGTGTCCTATCTGCGGAAGTGATATTCCCATGGGAACTGAAAATACCGATGATTTGAAATTTTAAGTGAAAAGGTACAGTTTTTAGGATAACTACGAAACAGTACCCTTAGAAAATTTATATGTATTTAGAAAGCCCCGCAGATTCTGCTTGAATCTGTGGGGCTTTTTTGTTTATTTAAGTGCTTGCAACAACAAGTAATGTCCTTTTTCTGTTTCCAATGTATTGGTCAAAGATCTATGTACAATGCAATGATTTTCTAAAAGTTCATGTAAAAACGATTGTTTCATTCCTTTTACTAGATGAAGCTGTTTTTAAGATTTCCACGAAACTAGGAAGTCTTTCATACAACAATATGTCTAATCGTTCAATATAAGTAAATTGCACAAACAATTGACAAATTATTACAATATGGGTATAATATATTATATAAATTCTACAATTTTCGACAGATTGGTTAATTGTATTTTGTTGTTTCGGTACAATTTTGTTTCCGTTTGGGGACAAATTGCCGGAACGCTGTTAAATCATGGTTCAGTTCTTTTTCATTAAAATAGCACTTTAAGGGGTGTCTATATATACAAAGCATTATATCACTTAAGATGACGGAGGGAAAGGGAATGGAGAAATTAAAAAAGCAAGGGTGGATGTATCGAATGAGGAAAAAGATGGTTAGACAGAAAGGGATAAAGGGGCAGTTGGTCACTTTTGTTTCGATTGCCCTTGTATTACTCATTACAGCTTTGTCTGTGAGTTCTGTTTATTTTACAAAGAAGTCAACGGAGGAATCTTTACAGAAAACCATGCGGGAAACTTCAGATTTAATTGCAAATAAAATTACAGAACAGCTTGACCAGTATGTGATTGTATCAGAAGCGGCAATTTTATACAAAGAGAATTCAAGTGCTCTAAATCTATCATCCTACTTACAGACGATTTCATCAAAATATAATCTGCAAGATATGGATATTACCGATGCTAGTGGTATTTCTTATAATGGTAAAAAGAACTATGCCCAAGATTCAGTTTTTCAAAAAGCCATGGGGGGACAAAGTTTTTTATCTGATGCAATTGTTGAGGGAGAAGAAGTCTACTTTGAGTTTGGGCATTCATACAAAAATTCGGTAGTCATGCTGAAAATACCATATTCAGTTTTTGAAGAAATCATAGCCGGCGTGCAAATTGGCGAAACAGGTAGTACATATATTTTAAATAATCAAGGGGTGAAAATGGCTCATAAGGATTTTTCGTTAGTCCAGAAGAAACAAAATAATCTAGATGAAGTAATAAAAGACCCCAAGCTTTATAAAGAGGTTGCGGCATTGGAAACGGAAATGACACAAGGCAAAAGCGGCTTCGGTTTTTATGTTTGGAAGGGCGATAAGAAGTTTGGTTCCTATTCACCCATTGACGGTACAAATGGGTGGTCTGTCAATGTAACCGCTCTGGAATCGGAATTTATGTCCGGCGTAAAAACGGCAGCCATTTGTACAGTGGGATTAGGAATTTTTGCACTTTTGATTTCTATTTTGGCTACCATTCGAATTGCAATACAGATAACAAAGCCTATTCAAGAGGTGGTTACTGCAATTGAAAAAATGTCGGAAGGCGATCTAAACATTGACCTTTCTGTTCAACGTGAAGATGAAACAGGACTTATCGCAATGAAAATTAATGAAATGGTAAGAGCTTTTAGGGATATTATCAGTGATATTTCCCATTTCTTAAAAGAAATTGAGGAGGGGAGATTAACGGCACAGGCTCAAAGTCAGTATCCCGGTGAATTTGGAGCAATTAAGCAGTCTATGGAGAATATCGTGGGAAGTTTAAATCAAACGATGATGCTCATTCATGAAACTGCAGATCAGGTTAATATAGGTGCAGAGCAGGTATCTGCAGGAGCACAAGCATTATCTTCGGGTACAACAGAGCAGGCGGCAACAGTAGAACAGTTATCGGCATCTGTAACCAGCGTTGCCCATCAGGCAGAACGAAATGCAGTCAGCGTACAAAAAGCAACAGAATATGTGGAACAATCCGTAAGGGGATTAACTGATAGCAATGAGTACATGCAACGTCTAAGCTCTGCAATGATGGAAATCGGAAATTCCTCCCAAGAAATTTCTAAAATCACAAAGCTGGTGGAAGACATTGCATTCCAAACCAATATCCTTGCGTTAAACGCCGCAGTGGAAGCTGCCCGAGCAGGAAATGCAGGCAAGGGTTTTGCTGTAGTGGCAGATGAAGTACGTAATCTTGCGGCAAAATCTGCGGAAGCAGCAAAACAGACTGCGGAGCTGATTGAAAAATCAACAGCAAAGGTATCAGAGGGTGAAAAACTTGCAGATGAGACATTAAAATGTATTGTTGAGGTTTCCAATCAATCTGCAATGGTTGCAAGCTCTATACAAGAAATTGAAACGGCATCTACGGAGCAGGCAACTGCCATTGCACAGATTAATCAAGGATTAACCCAGGTTTCTGCAGTTGTTCAGACAAATGCAGCAACGGCGGAAGAAAGCTCAGCCTCCAGCGAGGAATTGGCGGCTCAAGCACAAACTTTGCAAAGCGAAGTGGGTAAATTTAAGTTGGCAGATGCAAAAAATACTTGGCAGCCTTCCTTTGAAAATATGGATGAGATGACAATGGAATACCCGGAAGATTCCGACAGTGGATATAAAACTGGATTTGAAAAATACTAAACCATATTTTTTTTCCAGAGTATCAATGATACAGAAGGAAGCTTACATTGGAAAAATAAGATCATCATGAGGAATGAAGAAGGGCAGATAGCAACATTTGCAATCTGCCCTTTGCCATGGAGCAGAGTGATTTTCAGAAAAGTTATTTTAGGCAAGATGAAAAGAAAATCCTCTCTTAATAAATGATCTAGTGAAAAATGAACAGAAAAATTCCATATTGAATGCCTGGGGTGGGAAAACCGTAGAAAAATTCTCTTTGTATTGACAAAGATACATTTTCGTCGTAATATGTATCCAATAAACCGATGAGGGAGAAGAGTACTTTCAAAAAGAAACAACAGAGAGTTGCCGTGGGTGGAAAGGCAATGTGGATTTTTGAGAGGAATGGACTCCTGAGGGCGCGCAGAACCTTGAGTATGCAAGCCGGAGCAGATACTCCGTTACCAACGAGGGCATTTGTTTGTATGTCATTGAGAGGGTACTTTTTTGTACCAAGCCGGGTGGCACCGCAGGAGTGAATGTTTGCTCTTGTCCCTGCAAAGAAATTTGTTGGGATAGGAGCTTTTTTATTGCAGAAAATCCAATTCTCCCAACATATAAAAACTATCATCGAATTGAGAGGAGAAAACAGCATGAAAAAAAATGAAATTCCATACAAAATTTATTTGGATGAACAGGAGATGCCAAAGCAATGGTATAACGTGCGTGCAGATATGAAGAAAAAACCTGCACCTCTTTTAAATCCTGCAACCCTAGAGCCTATGACAGCAGAAGAACTGGCACCTGTTTTCTGTAGAGAGTTGGTTGAGCAGGAATTGGATAACACCAATGCTTACATTGATATCCCTGAGGAGATTCAAGAGTATTATAAAATGTATCGCCCATCTCCCTTGGTGCGCGCTTATCGTTTAGAGAAAAAGCTTCAAACACCAGCGAAGATTTATTATAAATTTGAAGGAAATAATACCAGCGGCAGTCATAAGTTAAACTCTGCCATCGCCCAAGCATACTATGCAAAAAAGCAGGGATTAACTGGTGTGACAACAGAAACCGGTGCAGGGCAGTGGGGGACAGCTTTATCTATGGCTTGTGCATATTTTGGTTTAGACTGTGATGTATATATGGTTAAGGTGTCTTATGAGCAAAAACCTTTCCGCAGAGAGGTAATGCGCACGTATGGAGCGAAGGTAACACCTTCACCTTCTATGACTACGGAGGTTGGCAAAAAGATTTTGGCAGAGCATCCGGATACCACAGGCAGTTTAGGCTGTGCCATTTCTGAGGCAGTTGAGTCTGCAGTGACAAGGGAAGGCTATCGCTATGTTTTAGGAAGTGTATTAAATCAGGTTTTATTGCATCAGTCTGTGATTGGGCTTGAGGCAAAGGCCGCTATGGATAAATACGGTGTTGTTGCGGATATTATCATTGGCTGTGCAGGGGGTGGTTCTAACCTTGGCGGATTGATTTCTCCTTTTATGGGTGAAATGCTTAGAGGAGAGCGGGAGTATCGTTTTATCGCTGTTGAGCCCGCATCTTGCCCCAGTTTAACAAGAGGAAAATATGTATATGATTTCTGCGATACAGGCATGGTAACACCCTTAGCAAAGATGTACACCTTAGGCAGTGGGTTTATTCCTTCTGCAAACCATGCGGGGGGCTTGCGCTATCATGGCATGAGCCCTGTAGTGTCGGAATTGTTCCATCAAGGCCTCATGGAAGCCCGTTCAGTGGAGCAAACGTCAGTATTTGAGGCGGCAGAGCTATTTGCCAGAGTAGAGGGCATCTTGCCTGCTCCGGAGAGTGCCCATGCAATTCGTGTGGCAATGGATGAGGCGTTACATTGTAAAGAGACAGGAGAGGAGAAAACTATACTCTTTGGTTTAACCGGCACAGGATATTTTGATATGTTAGCTTATGAAAAATTCAATGACGGCATTATGAACGACTATATTCCCTCTGATGAAGACTTAGAGCAAGGCTTTGCAGGGATTCCAATGATTCCTCAGAATCAATAAGCATTCATTTCGTGAGTACTTCCTTTTTGGAGGTACTTACGATTTTTTTGTAACCACTGAATGAGACGTAAATTATCAAGCAGAGAACCAAATACCCAGAGGAGAACGTAGTGTTTTGTATGCGCTGAGCACATTATGAAGATAACATATTAAAATCCTTTGATCAGGAGCGTCCCTTTGGATGAGGAAGGTATTGGCTTAGCATGTACTAAAGATGAAAAGGATTCTCTTATAGTTGTCTAAAGTTATTTTATAAGATTCCTTCTCTTGTGATAATAGAAAATTTATGCTAGGCTAAAGCTATTCTAATGGTATCGAGGTGGAGAAATGAGGTTTTTACCAAACAGTATTACGGCTTTAAGAATTTTGGCTTCATTTTTACTGCTAATAACAGAACCGTTATCAGGTTGGTTTTTAGTTTTATATCTTTTTTGTGGGTTAAGTGACATCATAGATGGATTTTTGGCGCGAAGGCTTGACTTGGCCTCCCGCCTGGGGGCAACGCTGGATAGTATAGCCGATTTCGTTTTTGTTTTTATTGCACTATTTACTTTGCTTCCTAAAATAGCTTTGCCCCAGTGGGTATTGTTTTGGGTTGGTGCAATTTTTATCATCAAGGGGATTACCTTTGGGATAGGGATTTTTCGGTATCGTGGGTTGGCATTTTTACATACTTATCTGAATAAGGCAACAGGAGGAGCGTTGTTTTGTTTCCCACTGATGTATGGGTATTGGGGGATAACCATGCCTGCATCCTTACTGTGTGGACTTGCAACCATTGCGGCATTGGAGGAGTTGGGTATTAACATTTTTGCGAAAACTTTACAACGAGATAGGAAAGGGTTGTTTTTTTGAATTAACTAGGCAATCTGATAGGTATCATTGAAAGATAAGCTCCTTGAAGGATGACATGGAGCCAGAATTGGTTACGGGACAAAATATTTCCTATAGAATGCTTTTAATTTGAATTCTAAAATGAGAAGAATAAGTTTAAACGAAAAAAGCCTGTTGTTTATCTATGCAACAGGCTTTTTTATATGAATGGTTTGGATTTAGGTTTATGGTTTTTAGATTAAAAGTGTGGATTTTAGGCAGCCATTTTTCCTTTTGCACGGTTTGTCAGAAGCACTCGCTCCACGCTCCAATAGAAATTTTCCTCCCCAATGATTTCTTTTAAATCCGTTCTCTGCATCATCTTCATGGTGTGGGTGGGGAGACCGCAAAGGGCAACATCAACTCCCTGATTGCGTAAGCTCTCAATCAGCTCTCGCAATACTTGGGCGCAGGATATATCAATATTGGAGACACCACGCATGGAGAACAGAACGGTATCTACCCCTTTTACCTTTTCTGCAATATCAGAGATAGCCTGTGTATTGGCAAAAATCATTGGGCCTGTAATATAAACTACTTTTGCGTTGCTATAGCGATCACACAGAACGGGGTCTGTAACGTTCATACGGCTCATATCAACATCTTCGTAATTAATTTCTATAAAGGAAAGGCGCGTTACAAGGAATACCAAGCCAATGACTACACCAATTAAAATTGCAATGGTGAGGTCGAACACAATGGTTGCCGCCATGGTTGCCACAAACTCCAGCATTGCCCCTTTGAACTTATGAGAGAAGATATAGTGAATCGATTCCCATTCATTCATACGCCAAGCCGTAACCATTAATACCCCAGCCAAGGCGGCAAGAGGAATCTGAGACATAATTGGTGCTAGAAGGAACATGGAAATCAAAAGTCCCACGGCATGGAAAACACCAACTAAGCGGGTTTGCGCCCCTGATTTCACAGCAACGCTGGTACGAGCTATGGCCGCTGTGGCAGGGATTCCACCGAAGAACGGCAATAGAATATTACCCACACCTTGGGCAATCAGCTCTTGATTACTGTTTAAGCGAATGCCTGTCATTCTGCCTGCACTGGCGCCGCATAAAAGGCTTTCAATCATACCTAAAATTGCAATACTAAAGGCAGGGGTTACCAATTCGCCTAGTGTTTTTATGTTTAAAGCCGACAACGTCAATCGGCTCTCTGGAATAAGGGTTTTTGGGATTTCTCCAACAACGGCAACATCCAGTTCTAGAAACAAAGAGACTGCAGTGGCAAGTATTATACTCAAAAGAGATGCAGGAATAACAGCACTCCATTTTTTTGGAAAGAAAACCATAAACAGTACTACAAAGGCGCCCAATAATACTGCGGTTAAATTTGGTGAAAAGCCTAGATAGGCATAGCTGAACAGTTTGGAAATTGCTGAGTTTCCCTGTGAATGGGTTCCAAAAAAATTGTCGATTTGTCCTAGGGCTATAATAACAGCAATACCCGAGGTGAAGCCTGTAATAACAGGGGCGGGGATAAATGCCGTGAGCTTACCCAAGCGAAGAAGGCCGGAAAGAAGCAATAAAATACCTGCGATGAGCGTTGCAATATAAACCCCATTTAGGCCATAAGTAGCCACCAAAGACATAAGGATTGCAGCCATGGCACCCGTCGGACCAGAAATCTGATAATATCCCCCTGATAAGCTGCTCATGACCAATCCTGCAATAATAGCAGTGATTAAGCCAGCCGCCGCGTCAGCACCACTGCTGACACCGAAGGCCAGAGCCAGCGGCAAGGCAACTGCCGCAACGGTAAGACCTGCCATCAAATCCTTTGTTAATGTGGATGCGTTATAACCTTTGAACTCTTGTTTTAAGCTGTCCCCAAAACTGCCCAGCATGAAAATATCCCCTCTCGAATCACAAAAAACTATATTATTAAAATTAACTTAGAAAGTCGCACCCGCTTATCATAACAAAGCAGATTCCCTTTCTCAACAGTAAAAACAGGGATTTTAGGTAGATTTATAGGTTTTTTTTTGTGCAAGATTATTTGCATTGTGCAGTGTTTAAAAGGAAGGGTGGAATGATATGAAAATAAGGAGTTCTTTTGTGTAAGGTGGACGAAACAGGCGTTCATTATGGTATGGAGGGTGTAAAAAAACCTGCTTACCATGATGAAGCATCAAGGTAAGCAGGCGTATTTTTTTTGAAGATTAACGTTCCTCTCTGAAATAAGGATTGGTTAAATCAGCAGGAGGTAAATCTTCTTTTTTGTTTTTTCTTGTACTGATAATTACAATGATAATGGTTGCCGCATAAGGGAGCATGTCAATCAAGTATTGGGAAATCTGGATTCCCATGCTCTGCAAACGGAAGCCCAAAATGGATAAACCGCCAAATAAGAATGCGCCAAGCATTGCTTTGATGGGGTTCCAAGAAGCAAAGATTACCAAGGCAACGGCAATCCATCCACGTCCGGAGATAATGTGCTCCTGCCAAACGGGTACTGTTACCAAAGACATATAAGCGCCACCTAAACCGCATAAAGCACCACCTAAAAGGATGTGAACGTATTTATACAGGGTTACGTTAATACCCGAGGCATCTGCCGCTGCGGCACTTTCACCCACAGCCCGAAGATTTAACCCTTTTTTAGTGCGGAACAGATAGTAGGTTGCTGCGATAATGGTAATGTAACCAAAGTAAACAAATATATCTTGTTTGAAGAAAATATTACCAATATAGGGAATAGAGGATAGACCTGGAATTGGCCTTGCCGCAAAAAAGCTTTTGATATCCCCAGGGACGATGGAGCCCATTACTCTTTGCCCTAGGAAACTGGCAAAGCCTTCACCGAAAATGGTCAGGGTCAAGCCGCAAACCGTTTGATTCACCCGAAGGGATACGGTTAGGAAGGCGTAGAGCAAAGCACCGACTCCTCCTGATAAAACTGCACCCACCATAGCCAGGATAGGATTATGGGTATTCAAGCCAACAATAAATCCTACGATAGCACCCATATACATCATACCTTCTACACCAAGGTTCAGATGGCCTGCCTTTTCGGAAAAAATTTCGCCTAAGGTGGCGAAAAGAAGAGGGGTACCCGCTATGATTGCAGCGGAAAGAAAACCAACTAACATCTTATTTCGCCTCCTTTTTTACTTTTATATATTTATGGAACTGCACCTTGTATTGCAGGAAAAATTCACTGCCCAATACAAAGAACAGAATAATTGCCTGAATCATATCTGCAACAGAGGCTGGAACCTGCATGGAAATTTGAATATAATTTCCTCCCTGCACCAATATGGCAAAGGCAATACAAACAAACAGTGTGGCAATGGCATTTAAGCCTGCAAGCCAAGTTGTAATGATTGCTGTAAAGCCGTAATTTGCGGAAAGGGAAGCAGATAGGGTTTTCTCTACTGCTGAAGCCTGAATCATACCTGTTAAACCGCAAAGACCACCGGAAAGCAGCATAGAGATAATGATAACAGAGGAAATATTCATGCCGGCATAGCGTGCAGTTTCAATGCTTTCTCCAACGACAGAGATTTCATAGCCTTTCTTTGTGTGGTTCAAAAAGATATAAACCAGAACCACCAAGATTAAAGCTATGATCCATCCCATATGCACCCCGCCAACGGAGGGGAGGATGGCATCATTAGAGAAAGTTGCGATTTTGGGAAAGCCTTGAGAAGCAGGGTCTTTCCAAGGGCCGTACTGCAAGTAGGTGACAAATTTAATTGCCAAATAGTTCAGCATTAAAGTGAAGATTGTTTCATTGGTACCCATTTTAGCCTTAAAAAATGCGGGAATGAAAGCCCAAAGACCGCCCATCACCATTGCCGCAACACCCATGGATAAAAGCATCAATGGTCTGGGAAGGTCGAAATTCAGTGCCACTGCAGAAGCCGCAAAGGCACCCATCATAATTTGACCCTCACCACCGATATTCCAGAACTTCATTTTGAAGGCAACCAAAATACCTAAGGAGGTTATGACCAAGGGAATTGCCTTAAGGGTAGTTTGCTGAATACGGATGGGAGTACCCAAGGCACCTTTTACCATAGAGGTAAAGATTGTTATGGGGTTATAGCCTAAAAGGGCAATAATGAAGCCTGCAAACACAATGGAAAGTGCCACCGATAGGGTGCGAATCAATATGGCTTTATTACGGGGCAAATCATCTCGTTTTGTGATTTTTAAGGGAATCATGATTTTACCTCCTTTTTCAATGCGCCGCCTGCCATTAAAAGGCCGATGTCTTCTTTCGTAATTTCTTCGGGGTTAACGATACCTGTCATTTTACCACCACAAAATACCATAATTCTATCACAAAGGGCCATCAAAACGTCTAAATCTTCGCCGATGAACAGCACGCCGACACCCTTTTTCTTTTGCTCGTTTAATAAATCATAAATTTTATAAGAGGCACCGATATCCAACCCTCTGGCAGGATAAGCGGTAATTAAAACCTTTGGATTGGAGTCAATTTCTCGACCTAAAAGAACCTTTTGGATATTACCACCGGAAAGCTTTTTGATGGGGTGGTGAACACCGGGAGTCAAAATTTCCAGTTGTTCTACCAAGCGTTCCGCTTTCTTGGTGCTTTCTTTTCGATGCAGAAAAAAGCCGGGCTGATTGGGATAATCACGCAAAATCATATTATGCACCATATCCATGGAGCCTACCAAACCCATGCCCAATCGATCTTCAGGGATAAAGCCCATGCGAATGCCCAAGCGGATAATATCTCGGGGGCTTT
Organism: Bacillota bacterium; assembly: GCA_023413275.1. Lineage (GTDB taxonomy): Bacteria > Bacillota > Clostridia > Lachnospirales > Anaerotignaceae > Chakrabartyella. The sequence goes on from JAEZPX010000109.1 coordinate 18,508, forward strand.
TTCCAAGAATATTGGCATTTTCAAAGAAAATACGTCCCTTTTCAGCAGGAAGAAGTCCTGCGATGGTCTCACAAATCTCCTTTTGGCCGCTACCGGCTACGCCTGCAATGCCTAAAATTTCCCCTGCAAACAGGTCGAAAGTAATATCTTCCAAAGCATGCTTGTTTTCCTTGGTGGAAACGTGAAGACCGTCCACCTTAAGCAAAGGATTTTCTAGGGTGCAATGGGGTTTTTCCAGCTCCAAATCTACCTTTTTACCAACCATCATTTCAATCAAACGATTTACTTCCACATCCTTGGTTTCTACGGTTTCGATGGACTGCCCACGACGCAAAACAGTGATACGGTCGGAAATCTCTATAACTTCATTTAGCTTATGTGTAATGATAACCACTGCACAGCCTTGTTCCTTCATGTTTCTTAAAATGGCAAAAAGACGCTTGATCTCCTGCGGGGTCAGAACTGCGGTTGGCTCGTCCAAGATGAGGATTTTTGCACCACGGTACAACACCTTTATGATTTCCAGCGTCTGTTTTTCACCTACAGACATTTCATAAACCTTTTTATCCGGCTTGATATCCAGTCCATATTGGTCACAAATGGTTTGCATCTCTTTGGTGAGCTGCTTGCCACGCAAGGCGATGCCCTTGCTTCCCATGACCATATTTTCCTTTGCTGTCATAACCTCCACCAGCTTGAAGTGCTGATGAATCATACCAATGCCCAAAGCGATGGAGTCCTTGGGGGAGGAAAAATCCACTTCTTTGCCCAAAATAGAAATGGAGCCGCTATCGGGAGTATAGATACCGGAAAGCATACTCATAAGAGTACTTTTTCCGGCACCATTTTCTCCTAATAGCGCATGAATCTCACCGTTATATACAGTGAGATTCACGTTTTCGTTCGCCTTAACGGACCCAAAAGCCTTGGAAATGCCTTTCATTTCGATTGCTTTTACGGGTTCCATATTTTTTTCTCCTAATATTTTCTTAAGGAAGCACTGATTTCTTAGTTTACAGCGGAAACGCCTTTTACTAAGCTCTGCATTACTGTCCAGATGCCTGCTCTGTCCAAAGTTTCGCCTTCTTTAACCAGTACATTACCCTCTGTATCATAGATAGGTCCAACGAATACTGGGTATTCGCCAGCTTCCATTTTTGCTGCAACTTCGTTTACCTTAGCCTGAACTTCAGGGGGTACCAAATCTGTCATGGGTGCAAGGCCAACATAGCCGTCTTTCATTGTACCGTAGTAAGATTCGGGAACATAGGTACCAGCAATGATTTTTTCAATAGTGGGTACCAAATATTTATCGTGGTGCCAAACGGGAGCTGTTAAGAAAGCACCGGGAACGATTTCAGAGTTATCCAAGTTATAGCCGATTGCAAGCTTGCCAGCTGCTTCTGCTGCAAGCTGAGGGCCTGCGGAGTCTGCATGCTGTGTGATAATATCGCAATCCTGAGCCAACAAGGATTCAGCGGCTGCTTTTTCGCCAGCGGGATCGCCCCAGCTGTTTGTGTAAACAACCTTAACCTCTGCGTTGGGGTTTACACTTTGTGCGCCCAATGCGAAGGCATCAATACCAATGTGTACTTCTGTATAAGGGAAAGCTGCAACGTAGCCCAGCTTATTTGTTTTTGTCATCATACCTGCAATCATACCGGTCAGGTATCTAGGTTCTTCCATGGCACCAAAGTAGTTGCCAAAGTTTTTGTCGTTCATTTTGTTGCCGGAGAAATGCAAGAAGGTTACATCAGGATATTCTGTTGCCAATTCATCCAAAGCATCCATGAAGCCGAAGCTTGTACCAACGATAATGGTAGCACCTTGGTCAATCATATTCATTGCTGTGGTTTTAACAGTTTGCTTCTCTTCAGATACGTTTTCAGCAATAATGGTTTCTACCTTATCGCCAAAATACTCCTGCACTGCCTTTGTACCGTTATGCTGTGCTTGGGAATAGCCGCCGTCATTCTGGGAGCCGATGTAGATAAAGCCTACCTTTGTTGCCTCTGCTGCTGGAGCCTCTGCGTTCTCTGCGGGCTTGGTATTACCGCCACAGCCAACCAAAGCTGTCATGGACATTGCTACTGCCAACGTCAACGCCAAAAATTTTGTTAACTTTTTCATGGTTCCTCTCCTTTTCTTTTAACATCATTTTAAAATAGTGACAGGTATGTTAAACGCCCTCCCCTTTTTTTGAAGGCGAAATAACCAGAAAATAAAAAAGCTATGTTTTTCAATCACATAAAGAAGGACGTATTAATCTTTAAAATAGATTTTTCCGTCCTCAATGTTTGTAATGACAGCCAAGGAGTCAACGTAATAACCCAAATCCCTTAGCTTTTTACTCCCACCTTGAAATTCCTTCTCCACAATGGCTGCGATGCCGCATACCGTTCCACCTGCTTGCTCAACAAGGTTTGCGAGACCTGCCGCCGCTTCGCCATGGGCAAGAAAATCATCAATGATAAGAACCTTGTCATCCTTGCTTAAGTATTGCTTTGAAACCTTGGCAATGGAAACAGTGCCCTTTGTAAAGGATTTTACGGGTGCACCGTAGAAGTCCTCGTTCATTGTGCTGGGTTGTGCTTTTTTTGCAAAAACAACAGGCACTAGATCGAAATAAATGGCTGCTATGGCGGCAATGCCTATACCAGAGGCTTCAATGGTGAGAATCTTGTTGATTCCCATGTTCCCGAAGCGGCGATAAATTTCTTTGCCCAATGCCATAAATAAGCCAATATCCAACTGGTGATTCAAAAAAGAATCCACCTTAACGATCTCCGTGCCTATTTCTGTTCCGTCGTTGATAATTCTGCGTTTTAACAATTCCATGATTAATGGCTCCCTCTTATTACTGAAAACTCGATGCTTAAAAAGGTATTTTAATTATACGGTGGGACTCTGATGATGTAAATAGGATAAAGCCGAATTGTATAATATTTTGTTGCGGTGCATAGTGGTGGTAGGAAAATAAGCGAAAAAGGGACATGAAATGTATGAACCTTTGGAAAAAAGTCATGAAAGAAAATAGTTTTTTTTTATAAAGCAACTGAGCCGTGTGTATTTTTTTGTTGATATGTAAATTTTCTGTAAACATATATTAATGTTTTTGAAAGAAATAAATTACGAAAGGCTAAAAAATTTGGAAAATAATGATATTTTTTGTATATTAAATAAATTTCTTTATCCAGAAGAGGGGATGATTAGAAAAAAAGTTGTATCTGAGTATACTATAAAGAGTACTTTTCTTTTCTATAAAAAGGTGCCGACATAATCGGCACCCCAAGGAAGGCGATAAGGAAAAGAAGTCTCTATTCCTTAAAAAGCATTATTTTCTTTCGCCATTTGCTTTTTCAAGCTCATGCAGAGAGTTGTGCTCGTTGATACGACCAAGAATATCTTGACGCTCTTCGGTGGTTAGGGTATAAAAGCGTTTCATATCTGAGTCGTTATGGGCAATTTCATTAGCCAGTTCAGGCTTAAGGGTTGATATATCCTGAAAAATTTTCATGCTTTCACCTCCTAAGCTCATTATGTGAAAAAATGCGAAAAAAGATGCAGGGAGAATTGATTTTTCACGCATAATACCTATAATAAAAATAAAGATATACAGTGTTGAATATTGGGGAAGGAGCCAGAAATATGGATTTTTTGGATAAACTGGGTGAAGCTGCTAGAAACTTCACAGAAAAAGCAGGAGACAGCCTTGAGATTAATCGTTTAAATGGTGAAATTGCCATTGAGAAGGGAAATATACAGTGTTATCAAAGGGAGTTGGGAGAGTATTATTGGGCAAAATTTGCCGTTGGAGAAAAGCTAGATCAGGAGGCAATGCTGATATGTGATAAAGTTGTTGCCAGCCAAGATCGGATTCGTCAGTTGATGGTGGATATAGATAAAGTAAAAAAGGAACGGGAAACAATTTTAGACGAACGTGCAAAAGCCAAAGCACTGCAGGATGAAAAAGCAGAACAATCTTCTGAAGAGACAAATCAGGACGATGCAGAAATCGTTCCAAATGAAAATTCTGAAAAAACAACGGAATGGCCTCAATTTTGCCCCAATTGCGGCGGTGGCGTAAAAACAGGTCAGCGTTTTTGCATGTTCTGTGGTGCAGAGATAAAGGGATGATTTCGTTGACTTGCTATTTTTCCTGTGATACCATCTATATAAAAGGAAAAAAATAAACTATTATAATAAAATGATCAGCTTGACAGAAGGAAATGCCATTATTTTTTAGGATGTATCGTATACTATGAAATAAACAATTCTTCGGAAATGGGAGATACCATACCGGCGGTAAAAGCCCGCGAGCTAAGGTGAAGACCAAGGCAGGATTCGTTGCAATGCGAAGCCGACAGTCAGTCTGGATGAGAGAAGAAGGTTATGGAACACTCACGGTGGTGGGCTGCCTTTTTCTGCGAAAAAATTGATGAAAAAAGCATTCTACCCCAGTTGGGCAGAATGCTTTTATTTTGTTCATAAAAGTGATGCTCAAAATTTAATTTAGAGGGAATGAAGGAAATCAATGTTCAAGGCATAATTACCTAGTAAATTTGGTTTCAAATTTATTTTGCTGTTATTTCAAGGGGGCGTTGGTATGGCACAGGAAAACAAACTGGGAACGGAAAGAATTGGGAAGCTTTTGGTTCAATTCTCCGTCCCTACTGCACTGACATTAATTGTTAACAGCCTATATAATATTGTGGATCAAATTTTTATTGGGCATGCTGTGGGAATTGATGGAGTTGCGGCAACAAACGTTGCGTTTCCATTATTTATTCTGACTGCGGCATTGGCTTTAATGATTGGAGATGGATGTGCCGCCAATATCAGCCTTGCTTTAGGATGCAAGGAAGAAGAAAAGGTGGAAAAATATTTTGCCAACGGTCTGCTCCTGCTTTTATTGGCGGGAGTGGGGGTTTTTATTGTGGGAATGATATTTATAAAACCACTGCTATTGTTTTTTGGTGCTTCCATGTCGGTTTTGGATATTTCTGCGGAATATACGAAAATTCTTTTATGGGGTGTGCCATTTTCCGTACTAACCATGGCTCTTACTGCTGTAATTCGAGCTGACGGGAATCCACGTTACATGATGCGCACCATGATGCTTGGGGCTGCAATTAATTTGGCTTTAGACCCCATTTTTATTTTAGGCCTTCATATGGGGGTTAAGGGGGCGGCTTTGGCAACAATTATTGGTCAATTTGTTTCGGGAAGCCTTGCTCTGTCGTATATTCCCAGAATGGAACATATTCGCTTTCGCAAAGAAAAAATGACATTAGATAGAACATATGCCTTAGATATTTTCAAACTGGGTTTTCCCAGCTTCTGTATGCAGACTGCCACCGCTGCGAACCAAATTGTGATGTATAATTTAATGCGTAAGTATGGGGCACTCACTATTTATGGAAGTGAAATTGCTCTGTCTGCCTATGGTGTTATGACAAAGCTCTATCAGATTGCCCATGCAATGTTTGTGGGGCTTTCAGCTGGGACACAGCCTATTCATGGGTTTAATTTTGGTGCAAAACAGTTTGACCGTGTTCACAAAACTTACCGCATTGGTTTTTTTGCTTCTCTTATCATTTCTTTTGTTTGGTTTGGAATTTTTCGATGGGGCGGTGCTTACATCGCTCAAATATTTGTGCAAGATGAACCGCTATTTCTGGAATTTTCAAAGCATTGTTTTCGTGCTTATATGCTTGCCTTTTTCTTGTATGGTCCACCCCAGATTACAGCATCCTTCTTTCAAGCCATTGGCAAGCCTATGAAAGCCCTTTTGGTGGCATTGGCAAGACAAGTGCTGTTTTTGATTCCTATGGCTTTGCTGCTTTCAAGAGAATATGGTATGGATGGTGCACTAAACGCCGCACCTATTGCGGATACCATGGCATTTTTACTGGCAATGGCAATGGTTTTTTATGAGTTTTTTAGTTGGAAGAGAACCTCTAAACTATCAAAAAAAAGTTAACACTATAACGGTGCATAAAAGGGGCCTTATGGAGGGTTTTTCCCTCTTCCGTTTGTCAAAATTGGGCATATTGGACAAATTTCCTGTGTATCTATAAATAACAAACGGCATAGAAAGGCTGAGGAAAATGAAAAAAAGCTGGAAAAGTGGGTTATGTTATTTATTATTATTTGCCTTTTGTTTTATGGGCGGAAGAATGACTGCACAAAGGCAGGCAGTTAGGGTGGCAAATATGACGCCAAGTGGGAAGCTTGCCATTGTGATTGATGATTTTGGATACAATGGAAATGGCACGGAAAAGATGCTTGCCTTGCCCATTCCCTTCACGGCAGCAGTAATGCCTTTTTCGGAATATTCGGCAGAAAACGCTAAAGAAGCAATTGCCGCAGGTAAGGAAGTAATTATACATATGCCCATGGAATCTACAATGGGAAAACGTGAATGGGTTGGAGATAAGGGCGTATTTTTGGACATGACTGACGAAGAAATTAAGGCAGTGGTGGAAGAGGCCTATGCTATTTTACCAGAAGCAACTGGTATGAATAACCATATGGGTTCTGCAATTACAGAAAATGCAAGATGCTTGGGAGATGTTTTGGATGTTGTTAAGGAGAAAAACGGTTTTTTTATTGATAGTGTAACCACCTGCAATAGTGTTGCAAAAGATCTGGCAGCAGAAAAAGGGGTTCCCTTCTTTAAAAGAAGTGTGTTTTTAGATGGTACCAATGATGTAGAAACGGTAAAGAAAAACCTACGTAAGGCTGCGGATATCGCCTTGAAAGAGGGAAAAGCCTTGGCAATCGGCCATGTCGGTCCTGAGGGTGGGGATGTAACTGAACGAGCCATTGAAGAGTTAATTCCTGAATTGGAAAAAGAGGGGATTACCTTTGTTACAGCAGGAGATTTGGTGGAGTAATATTTTAAAAATGCCCAGTGCTCTTTTTGAATTTATTTGGATTGAATAGAAACAATCAAAACCGAGGCGTAAATGTATATTTGGCAATTTTAAGGGGTTTTTGCGAGGGGTTTTGCCTTTTTCTTTTTGCCGTAGATATGTTATAATGAAACAGCGAAAGGGCATGATAAGACTGGTTTTTTAGAGAAGGATATACATATTTTTAGGAGGAAAAATGTCACACTGGAACTCAAGGGGACTCAGGGGGAGTTCATTAGAAGAAAACATTAATTTTACCAACGAAAAGTATCGGCAAAGAGGGCTGGCACTTTTTCAAAAGGTGCCGACGCCCATTACGCCGGTAAAAATCAATCAAGAAAATAAAACCATTACCTTAGCTTATTTTGAAAAGCAAAGTACGGTTGATTATATTGGGGTTGCCCAAGGGGTACCTGTTTGTTTTGATGCAAAGGAAACGTCTCATAAGCATTTGCCATTGCAGAATATACATCAGCACCAGATAGAATTTATGGCGGATTTTCGTGCCCAGCGGGGATTGGCTTTTCTTCTGGTGCATTTTACTGTGTTAGAGGCATACTTTTTACTGCCATTTGAAATTTTGAAAAAGTTTTGGGAGGAGGCAGAAAAAGGTGGACGAAAATCCATTCCTGTTGAGGCATTTGCAGAAAAATACCGCATTCAGAAAACAGGCAATGGTTTATTGCATTATTTGGAAGCAGTAAGTCTATACTTAGAAGAAACAGAGGAAAAAGAGAGAAAGGAAGGTGGCTTATGCTAAATAAAAATGTGGTGGAAAATACGCTGTCGGCGGCATTGGGTTCAGGGGCCGATTTTGCAGAAATATATATGGAGCATACCAAACGAAATTCCATAAGCGTGGTAAACGGTAAAGTGGAGTCTGTGCAAAGCGGTCTGGATTATGGCGCGGGAATACGGTTGTTTTTTCAAAATAAAGCAATTTACGGGTTTACGAATGATACCTCGGAAAAAAATTTGATTCGCATTGCCCGAGAAGCGGCTGCTGCGGCAAGGGGAGATCGGGTTTACCCATTACAGGGGTGGCAAAGAATGGATTTGGCTTGCAGAAATCCCATTCAGATTATGCCTGATGCTGTGGAGAAAAATAGGAAGGCAGAGAAACTTTTTTTAGCGGCGGAAGCGGCAAAAAACTATAGCCCTTTGGTTCATCAAACAAGGACAGGCTGTCTGGATATTGTAAAGGATGTTTTTATTACAAATACTGACGGGCTTTGGTCGGAAGAACAGCGGGTGAGAAGTCGGTTTACTGTTGAAGCCATTGCATCCTCAGCAACAGAAAAACAAAGCGGACATTTGGGGCCCGGCGGCTCTGTAGGGTTTGAACTTTATGATTTGATTGACGTGGAAGAGAAGGCAAGAGAGGCAGCCAGAATTGCCGTAACCATGCTAGGGGCAAAGCCTTGCCCGGCAGGAAGAATGCCCGTGGTAATTGATAACGGTTTTGGTGGCGTTATCTTTCATGAGGCCTGTGGACATAGCTTGGAGGCAACGGCGGTGGCAAGAAATGCTTCTGTTTTTGCCGGTAAGATGGGACAGCAAATTGCGTCCTCTGTTGTGACTGCTATTGATGACGGTACCATTCCCAACGGCTGGGGATCAGCCGCCATGGATGACGAGGGGACGCCTACGCAACGAAATATATTGATTGAAAATGGAATTTTACGTTCCTATTTGGTGGATAAATTAAATGGCAGACGCATGGGTGCCAAGTCCACAGGTTCTTCAAGGCGAGAAAGCTATCGCTATGCACCAACAAGCCGCATGACCAATACGTTTATTGACAATGGCAAAAGCACAACCGCTGAAATCATCGCCAATACGGAATATGGTCTTTATGCAAAGCAAATGGGTGGCGGCAGTGTGGACCCAGCCACCGGCGCTTTTAATTTTGCCGTTTTGGAGGGCTACCTGATTCGTGACGGTAAAATTGCCGAGCCTGTAAGGGGAGCAACCTTAATCGGCAAGGGTATGGAGGTTTTGATGAAAATTGACATGGTAGGGAATAATCTTGCCCGTGCCCAAGGGATGTGCGGCAGTATCAGCGGTTCCATCCCCACGGATGTAGGACAGCCTATGATTCGGGTAAAAGAGATGACCGTTGGCGGAAGGGGGTAAGGATGTTGGATAGACAGGCTTTGCAAAAACGTATGATAGAAGAAGCTCTCAAATGTGGCTTTACCGACTGTGAGGTATTTTATTTAGGCGGAGAAAGCTTTGAAGTGCTATTGATGGAAGGAGAAGTCTCAAACTACGAGAACAGTAGTGAAGCAGGAATCGCCTTTCGTGGAACCTACCGTGGACGTACAGGCTATGCTTTTTCGGAACGCTTAGAGGAAGACTGTATTCCTTTTTTGATAGACTCAGCCAGAGAAAACGCTATGCTTATGAGTGAAGATGAGCACGAGGATTTATTTGCAGGAGAGGCTTATCCTGAATTTAGCGGATACTACCCGGAGTTGGAACGGGTTTGCGTGGAAAAACGGATACAGCTTGCAAAACGCATGGAGGAAGCGGCGTTAAACGGTGCGGAATCTATTGCTTCCCTTGATTATTGTGTATTGGGTATTGGAAAAAGAGAAGTTTCTATTGTTAACAGCCTTGGATTGGATATTTCCTATACAAAAAACTTTGCCTCCAGCTACGTCAGTGCCATTGCAAGGGCGAAAGATGAAACCAAGAAAGGCTCTGCCTTTTGGAAGGGCACCGATTGGGCGGAGTTTAACCCTGAGGAAACAGGCAGAAAGGCGGCAAAGCGGGGGGCTGAGCTTTTAGGAGCCAGCTCCGTTAACAGCGGCACCTATCGAGTGGTTTTGGATGGAAAGGCAATGACCTCTCTTCTTTCCTCTTTTAGCGGTATTTTCTTCGGAGAAAATGTACAAAAGGGTTTTTCCTTACTTAAGGATAGAGTGGGTGAGGGGATTGCATCTTCTTGTGTTACCTTGCGGGATGATGCTTTGTTAGAGGGAGGCTATGCCTCTGTACCTTTTGATAGTGAAGGCGTTGCAGGAAAAAATAAGGCTGTGATAGAAAAAGGATACTTGAAGACTTTGCTTTATAATCGTAAGTCGGCAAAAAAAGATGGTGTTGCTTCCACCGGTAACGGCTTTAAGGCGGGTTTGACCGCCCCTGTGAAAACGGCGTGCACCAATTTTTATATCCAAAAGGGAGAAAAGACGCTGGAGCAGCTTTTCTTGCAAATGGAGAATGGCCTTTTTATCACTGATTTTATGGGACTTCATGCGGGAACCAATGGGGTTTCCGGGGATTTTTCTCTTTCGGCAGAAGGGTTTCTGATTGAAATGGGAAAAATCATAAGACCCGTGGAGCAGATTACTGTTGCAGGGAATTTTTATACCCTTTTAAAAGATATTCTGGCAGTGGGAGAGGACTTATATTTTTCAGCAGGTGGGAAGGGTTCCCCTTCGGTTTTGATTGAAGGAATGTCAGTTGCAGGTAAATAAATATGCTTTAAAGAGAAGCGTGAAAGACAGATTGGGTTGAAATCTCTTGTTGTTGCAAGTTACATTTGAATTTTCGTTATCTGTATGCTACTATGGTAAAATATGGATAATCTGTTTTCTATTTAAGGAGGAACAGCAATGGAGGCGATGAATTCTTTTGCAACAATGGACTCTTTCTTTTCAGTATATATGGTTATTTTTACCGTTGTACGACTGGGGTTAGGCGTAACACTGGCGGTATTGGCAATAAAATGTATGTTGAAGTATTTGAAGGATGAACAAAAATAAATTATAGGGTTTCAAAAGGGCATCATCGTTTTATTTCGATGATGCCCTTAAATTTTTTTGCGGAATTTAAGAGGTCAAGTTATTGCTCCAGCTTATCTGCAAATTCCTCAAGCTGCTTTAACAGCTGTTCCATATCTTTATTTGCGCCACCTTTATTTTGATTGATAATACGGGTTAGGCGTTGGTTTGCCAAGTCAAGCCGATCTGCCAAATACATTGCACGCTTTCCACCAGAGGATACACCTTTTTGCTGAGGATATTCCTTTGGTTTCACAGGAATTTTAACACCCTCAGCCAATAGAATATCCGTTGCCAAGTCGTAACAGGCGCCGCTATAGGGCGCAACGGACTGGAGTTGATAGTCTTCTTTTAAACAACGGGCAAATTCATCCGCAACAAGGTCATCTCCATGAACAACAAATACTCTTTCGGGTTTAGGTTCAAAATGGTTAATCCAGTTGAGCAGACCCTTTTTGTCAGCATGACCGCTGACACCGGCAAGCTGCTCAATGTGGGCATTTACAGTAATGGTTTCGCCGAACAGGCGAACCTCCGTTGCACCTTCCACAATGATTCTGCCCAGGGTTCCCATGGCTTGATAGCCTACGAACAGGATGGTGCTTTCTTTTCGCCATAAGTTATGCTTTAAATGATGACGAATGCGCCCAGCCTCACACATACCCGAAGCAGAAATGATTACCTTGGGGGCTTTATCGAAGTTAATTGCCTGAGAATCCTCAGGGGTTACTGCAGTAACCAGTCCGTTAAATTCCAGAGGATTGATTCCGCTTTTCACCAGCTCCATGGCCTTGGTATCATAACAGTCCATTCTGTTTTCTGTGAAAATTTTTGTTGCTTCTATGGCAAGGGGGCTGTCTACATAGACACTAAAATTCTCATGGTTTTTAATCAAACCCCTCTCTTTAATTTCTCGAATAAAATACAGCATTTCTTGGGTTCGACCAACGGCAAAGGCAGGAATCACTAAATTTCCACCACGGTCAAAGGCTTCTTGAATATGCCTTGCCAATTCCAAAACATAGTCAGGTGGAGGATTATGCAGTCGATCTCCATAGGTGCTTTCCATAATGACATAGTCAGCTTCTGTGGTATAGCGAGGGTCATGAATAATGGGTTGATTCAGATTGCCGATATCACCTGAGAAGACAATTTTTTTGGTGATTTCCCCTTCTGTAAGCCAAATTTCAATGCTAGAGGAACCCAAAAGGTGACCCACATCGGTAAAACGAATTTTAATTCCTTCGGTTACAGGAATATCTATTTCATAATCGCAGGCATGAAAGAGGGCGGAAACGGCAGAGGCTTCCTCGGTGGTGTAGAGGGGTTCAAAGGGGGTTGTTCCTGCCCTTTTTGCTTTTCGGTTTCGCCATTGGGCTTCAAATTCCTGTATATGTGCGCTATCTAAAAGCATAATACGGCAAAGATCTGTGGTTGCCTCTGTTGCATAAATTTCGCCACGAAATCCATTTTTGTAGAGAAGGGGCAAAAGCCCCGAATGGTCAATATGAGCATGGGAAAGAAAAACGTAATCAATTGCTGAGGCGGGCACGGGAATTTCTTGATTTTCATAAGTATCTCGTCCCTGCTCCATACCGCAATCCAAAAGAATGCTTTTGCCGCAGGCTTCGATATAATGGCAACTGCCAGTCACCTCATGGGCGGCGCCTAAAAACATTAATTTCATGTGATTCCTCCTTAAGCGTACAATTTTTTGCAGTTCTTTTTTCTTTTTTAGTATATCCTCATTTATTCACAATGACAAGACAGTTCTTTTTTGTCAAATTTCGATTTGGGGTGTCGAAAACGCCTGCATTTTTATATGGCAACAAATGGACAAGTGGTATATAATAAAGTGGACTAATTGGGTGGATAAAATGACAGTGCACAGAAAGAAGGGGGCTGATAGCATGGAAATAACAGAATTATATGATATATTTCAAATCGTGAATGGCGAACATTACGACCCTCATAGAGTGCTGGGGATGCACGTAATTGAACTTGACGGGGAGACTGCCGTTGGCGTAAGAGCCTTTTTACCTGATGCACAAAAAATTACCGTTATTGATATGAAAAACAAGAAAAAACAGTACCCAATGACCAAAATTCATGAGGATGGATTTTTCGAGGTGTTGCTTTGGGATCGTAAGGAATGGTTTCGGTATATGCTGGAGTATACCAATAACAGTGGCATTACTTGGCAAAGCTATGACCCCTATTCCTTTTTGCCTACCATTTCTGAATATGACAGGTATTTATTTGGAGCGGGAAATCATTATGAAATTTATGATAAAATGGGGGGGCGGCTGATTACCCACGGAGGGACAAGGGGTGCCGCTTTTACTGTTTGGGCGCCCAGTGCAAAAAGTGTGAGTGTTATTGGCAATTTTAATCAATGGGATAATCGTCGCCACCCTATGCGTCGTTTGGGGGTATCGGGGGTTTGGGAGCTTTTTATCCCGGGCTTGATGGAAAATGACCAATATAAATTTCATGTCATTCAATGCGATGGAATCCCTGTGAATAAGGCTGACCCCTATGGCAGATACGCCCAGGTTCGCCCTGAAACAGCATCTATACTTTATAGCCCCAAAAAATATAAATGGCATGACAAACGATGGCTGACGGCCAGAAGCAAAAAGAACCTTTATGCCATTCCTATGAATGTGTATGAAGTACATTTGGGCTCATGGATGAGGGTGCCGGAAGAAGGCGACCGTTTTCTTAGCTATACAGAGCTTGCAGATAAGCTAATCAGCTATGTGAAAGACATGGGTTACACCCATATTGAGCTTTTACCTGTGCAGGAGCATCCCTTTGACGGAAGCTGGGGGTATCAGGTTACAGGATATTTTGCACCCACCAGCCGCTTTGGAACCCCTGATGAATTTAAGTATTTTGTGGATGCTTGCCATAGCAACGGAATAGGGGTGCTGTTAGACTGGGTACCAGCCCATTTCCCCAAGGATTCCTTTGGGTTGGGACGTTTTGACGGAACGGCACTGTATGAACACGCAGACCCCCGTCGAGGAGAGCATAGGCAATGGGGAACATATATGTTCAACTATGGCAGAAAAGAGGTCAGTAACTTTCTAATCAGCAATGCCTTGTTTTGGCTGAAAGAATATCATATTGATGGGCTAAGGGTGGATGCTGTGGCTTCTATGCTTTATCTTGATTTTGGCAAGGAGGCGGGAGAATGGACGCCAAATCAATATGGGGGCACTGAAAATTTGGAGGCCATTGAATTTATTAAGCACATGAATTCCATCATTAAGGAGAAAGTGCCCAGCGCACTTATGATTGCAGAGGAGTCTACTTCATGGCCCGGCGTTACTAAGGATCCTAGAGAGGGCGGTTTGGGCTTTACTCTAAAGTGGAATATGGGATGGATGAATGATTTTCTGTTTTATATTAAAAATGACCCATTATTTCGTAAAAATCATCATAATCGACTGACTTTTGGTATGGCTTACCATTATTCTGAAAACTTTATGCTGGTGCTTTCCCATGATGAGGTTGTGCACGAGAAAAGCTCCATGGTAGGGAAAATGCCAGGGGATGATTGGCAGAGGTTTGCTAATCTTCGTCTTGCCTATGGCTTTATGTACGCCCACCCCGGGAAGAAACTGCTGTTTATGGGCGGGGAATTCGGTCAGTATCATGAATGGTGCGAAGCAAAAAGCTTGGATTGGCATTTATTGCAATATGCAGACCATCAGCATATGCAGACCTATGTTCGTGAGCTGAATCAGTTGTATCTAGAAAATGAAGTCTTTTGGAAAGAGGATTTTGACCCCCATGGGTTTAAATGGATTGATTGCGATGACAAAGATTCTTCCATTGTATCTTTCATACGTCGCAGTGAAGATAAAGAGGTTTATTGCATTTGCAATTTCACCCCTAATTTCCATAGCCAGTTCCGTTTGGGTGTACCCAATCAATGCAAAGTTCAAGAGATTTTCAACAGCGACAAGCTTGTGTATGGGGGCAGTGGTGTGGTGAATAATGGAGAAATTCTGTCTGAGGATGTTCCTTGGAATCATTATAGCCAGAGTGTCTCGATTCAGGTACCTCCTTTGGGAATTGTTATTTTAGCACCTTTGGAGGCAGAAAAGGAAAAAACAGCAAATAAAGTAAAAAAATAGCTTCGGATATCAATATATAGTAGGTTTCCCTAAAACCGTTGCGAAAGATATAGAGGGCTTGTATATTTTCTTAGAAAAATAAAGGTCTTTATATTGACGGGTGTTGCTTTTTTGTGTATAATTCTAAAATGTATGGTAGAAAGGCGAATCTGGCGCCCTTTTATCATAGGCAACAACCGAATCTCGCATCTGGAGGGAGGGAAATTCATGTCGGAGGTAAAAGTTAAAGAAAATGAATCCTTAGACAGCGCACTGCGTCGTTTTAAGAGAACGTGTGCCAGAGATGGCATCATGGGCGAAGTTCGCAAAAGAGAGCATTATGACAAGCCCAGCGTTAAGCGCAAAAAGAAATCCGAAGCCGCAAGAAAACGTAAATTCAAATAATTCTATACGGCGAAGAGGGATGATGATATGTCATTAAAAGAGCAACTTTTTGCAGATTTAAAAACTGCGATGAAAGAAAAGGATTCTGTGCGAAAGGATACAGTTCAGCTGATCCGTTCGGGCATCCTTCAGATCGAAAAGGACAATAAAGTCGAGTTGGATGATGACGGCGTGATTGAAGTAATCACTAAGCAGCTGAAAAGTAGAAGAGATTCCCTTCCCGAATTCGAGAAGAGCGGAAGAACAGATCTACTTGAAAAACTCAATCAAGAGATTGACATTTTGTTGGGTTACCTTCCAGAGCAATTGAGCGAAACCGAAATCCAGACGATCGTTGAAGAAGCCATAAAAGAAACCGGTGCCTCCTCCATTAAAGAAATGGGTAAGGTTATGTCGGTAATTACACCGAAGATAATTGGGCGGGCCGATAACAAAATCGTTGGCAGTTTTGTAAAGAAAATGCTCCAGGGCAATCAATAATCAAGGCATAATTTGAAGGACCTGTCGGGTTTATACCGACAGGTCTTTTTCATTTGTAGAAAAAATCTCAAAAATTTCAATTTTTTTGTACGAAAAATAATACGTTTTTACTTGACTTTGAACCTACGCGTGTTATAATTGCTTTAATTAATTAATGCATAACCGCATATGTGTATTAAAGCAAGCGGTTTATTTTCTGGGGGAGTGGTATAATGAAAAAGAATAAAATGCGTTTGGTTGCTGCAACTGCAATGGCCGCAATGGTAATCTCTATGACAGGCTGTGGTGGCGGAAATAAAGCTGAAAAGCCTGCGGAAGAAAGTGCAGAAGGAAAAACCTACAAAGTGGGAATTATGCAGTTGGTTGAGCATCCTGCGCTGGATGCGGCTACCCAAGGCTTTCAGGATAAGCTGAAAGAGCTGTTAGGGGACTCAGTAACCTTTGATGTGCAAAATGCCCAAGGGGAAAGCACAAACTGTACTACCATTGCAACAAAGTTTGTTTCTGATGATGTTGATTTGATTATGGCGAATGCAACAGGCGCAGTTCAGGCGGCGGCAGCGGCCACTTCAGAGATTCCTATTGTTGGTACCTCCGTTACAGACTTTAAAACAGCGGGTGTTGTTGATTCTAATGATGCACCGGGTAGAAATGTTACAGGTGTTTCTGATTTAACACCCATTGACGAACAAATCAAATTATTGCAGAAGGTTTGCCCTGATGCAAAGAAGGTTGCAATTGTATATTGCAGTGCGGAGCCAAACTCTATTTTCCAATCGGAATTGGCACAGAAGGCATTGACAGAAGCTGGTATTGCGTTTAAAGAATATACAGCGGCAGATTCCAATGAAATTCAAGCTGTTATCACAAATGCAGTCAGCGAATGTGATACTGTATTTATTCCTACAGACAATACAATGGCGAGCAATATGGAAATCGTTAAAAACGTAACTGTACCTGCGGGAATTCCTGTTTTTGCAGGAGAAGAAGGCATGTGCAAATCCGGCGGCTTGGCGACATTGAGCATTAGCTTCTATGAGCTGGGTCAAAAGGCTGGTCAAATGGCATATGATATTTTGGTAAACGGTGGAGACCCTGCAACAACACCTATCGGATTTGTATCCGATAATATTGTACCAAAGTATAATGCAGAAATTGCAAAAGCTTTGAACATCACAATGCCTGAAGGTTTTGAGGCAATTCAGTAAATAGAATATCTTAAAATATAAAAGGTAGAGCGGGGCAGATTACTGACCGCTCCCTTTTTTCTACTAAAGCATGTTAGAGAGAAGAAATTGAAAATGGGGGAATTGAGATGAATGTAATGGCTTTGATGAAGGCATTGCCCGGTTCAGTGGCACAAGGGCTTATTTGGGGGCTTTTGGCCATAGGGGTTTATATTACATATAAGGTTTTGGACTATGCAGATTTGACTGTGGATGGAAGTCTTTGTACCGGTGGTGCTGTGGCGGTAATGATGATGCTTGGAGGATATAATCCTTATATAGCATTAATCTGTGCGGCGGTGGCCGGTATGCTGGCGGGTTTAGTGACGGGTGTTTTCCATGTGGCCTTCGGCATTCCTGCTATTTTATCGGGTATTTTAACCCAACTGGGTCTATATTCTGTGAACATGCGCATTATGGGGAAGTCAAATCAGGCAATCAGTGTAGATAAATATAACCTGATTTTGAGCTTGCGGGATATTCCCAAGGCAGTTATGGTATCAGCTATTTGCTGTGCTGTTGTAATCATAATCTTATATTGGTTTTTTGGAACAGAGCTGGGGCGTGGCATTCGTGCCACAGGAAATAACGAAAACATGTCCAGAGCCCAGGGCATTAATACAAAAGTAATGAAGGTAATTGGGCTGATGATTTCCAACGGCTTAGTGGGTGTTGCAGGTGCATTGTATGCCCAGTATCAAGGCAATGCTGACGTAAATATGGGTCGTGGTGCCATTGTAATCGGATTGGCGGCAGTTATCATCGGGGGCGTGTTGTTCGGTAAGATATTCCATAATTTTGCGTTCCGTTTGGTTGGCGTTATTTTTGGTGCAATTCTATATTTTGTTGTTATCACCATTGTTTTGCAGCTTGGCTTGGAAACGACAGACTTAAAATTAGTGAGTGCTTTGATTGTAGCAGCATTCTTGGCAGTGCCATATTTAAAAGGACAGCATTTTGGGAAAAGTGGAAAAAAGGGAGGGAAGGCAAATGCTTGAATTAAAGGAGATTTATAAAACCTTCAATCCCAATTCGCCCAGTGAGAAAAAGGCATTAAATGGTCTAAATCTTACATTGGAGCAGGGAGATTTTGTAACAATTATCGGTGGCAACGGTGCCGGAAAGTCCACCATGCTGAATGCCATTTCCGGTGTATGGCCAATTGACAGTGGCGAAATTATTATTGATGGCGTGAATGTGACAAAGCTTCCCGAGCATAAGCGGGCATTGTATTTGGGTCGTGTATTTCAAGACCCTATGACGGGAACAGCGGCGGATATGGAAATTGAAGAGAACCTTGCTTTAGCTTATCGCAGAGGTCAATCCAGAGG
>JAEZPX010000120.1 GCA_023413275.1 Bacillota bacterium
TTGTTGATTAACCATATGAATGGGTATATGGGAGGAGTGTTTTCATGGATTTGGAGTTATTGATTGAGTCTATTCGTAAAAGCATGGGGCAAATAAATGCTGATATAGATGAACTTGATATGAATAAGAAACAGGATGTCCATCTGGTTTTAGAGCGCTTAAACAGAGAAGCCATGATTTTAAATGGAAAACTGCAAAAATACAAAGTATCAAACAAACTAATTGCAGAAGAGAGTGCTATTCCAACCCCACCAGTAAATCCGCCTGAAGGAAGCCAACCCAATAATACAAGACAATTCACATTGGAGGAATTGGCGCTAAATGATGGAAGGGATGGTCATCCTGCGTATGTGGCAGTCAATGGATTTGTGTATGATGTGTCAAGTCGTGCCGCATGGGCGTCGGGTATTCATTTTGGTTTAAGGGCGGGAAAGGATTTGACACAGCAATTTTATGCTTGCCATGGCGATCCTGTTTTTTTAGCATCATTGCCTATCGTTGGTTTTTTATCCTAAATGCAAAGTTGGTGATAAATTGGAAACAAAAAATTTTCAGTGTCCTTATCAGGAAAGTAAGCTGCACTCCACAGCCAAGCTGGTCGAAAGGGCGAATCATGAAATTGCAAATAATCAACTAAAAAAAGTAAACCTTGTATGGCTTGAATTAAATGGGTGTGCTGGCAACATCATTTCATTGCTTAATGGTCAAAATCCTGATTTTCAGTTTCTACTTACCCAAATGGCAAATTTGATTTATAGCAATAGCTTGCTCGCCGCAGAGGGGATGGAAGCAATGAATGAGTTATTTAATGCAATTGGTTCTGATTATATTCTTGCGGTGGAAGGCGCAGTTTCACGAAAAGATGAGGGTATTTATAATATGATAGGTCGGCACGATGGACAATTGATAACGGGATTGGATGCAGTGAGACAACTGGGAGAGAATGCGGCGCATGTAATTGCTGTAGGTGCATGTGCCTCCCATGGTGGAATATCTGCAGCAAGACCCAATCCCACTGGTTGTGTTGGGGTATCTCAGGTTTTGCAAAGAAAGGTGATACAGCTACCAGGCTGTCCATGCCATCCCGATTGGTTTATGGGAACCCTTGCTTATATCATGCTATACGGAGAACCACCATTGGACAGCAGAAATCGCCCATTGATGTTTTACAGTACTACCATTCATGATAGATGTCCCAGAAGGTCTTATTTCGACCAAGGGATTTTTGCAAGCAAGCTTGGAGAAAAAACTTGTATGTTTAGAATGGGCTGCCGCGGCCCTGTAACACAAATTGATTGCCCAATTAGGCAATGGAATGGTCATGTGAATTGGCCTGTTGAAGATGATTCTCCTTGCATAGGTTGTGCGCAATTCGGGTTCCCCGATGCCATGGAACCGTTTATTACTTTTAAATCATTGAGGGGGGAGTAAGCTTGGCGGAGAGAATAACTATAAACCCCGTAACTCGCATTAGCGGTTTTATGGAAATAGAGGCGGAGGTAGAAAATAATGTAGTGGTAGACGCAAAGACTAAAGGGCTGATGTTTCGTGGTTTTGAAAAAATGTTGATGGGGAGAGATCCCTTTGACGCTGTTTACTTCACCCAACGCATATGTGGAATTTGCTCCACTGCACATTCCGTTGCAGCAACCCTTGCTTTAGAAAGCTCTATGAATTTTGTGCCCTCTGAGCAGGGGAGATATCTTCGGGATATCACCCATGCTTGTGAGTTTCTTCAAAATCATTTAAGACATTTCTATCAATATACACTTCCCGATTATGTGAAGCTGCCTGAAAATTACCCGTTGTTTAAGACTGATCATAATGACTATCGTCTTCCGAAAGAAACCAATGACCGTATGGTAGAGGACTATTTTACGTCTCTTGAGTTCAGCCGCAATGCCCATCAAATGTTGGCAATATTGGGAGGAAAAGCACCCCATAACCATGGTGTTTTTATTGGTGGCATTACTTCTCCCGTCACTGTGAGCAAAATACTTGCACTTACATCCCTTCTTGATGGTATTGAGGAATTTATTAATGATAGAATGATTCCTGATGTATATAAAATTGGGGAATATTATTCTGAGTATTATTATTTGGGAAAAGGATATGGCAACTTATTAAGTTATGGATGTTTTGATCACTATAGGGAATTGGGGACATTATATGTGGACCCTCTTGTATATTCAAATAATATTATAACTCCTTTTCATCCAGATGAAATTTCTCAAGCAAATGATTTTTCGTGGTTTAACGAAAATGACCAACCTGATTTTCAAAAAGAAAAGGCTTACTCATGGATCAAGGCAACTAGATACAATGATTTGCCCTTTGAAGTGGGACCTTTGGCGAGACAATGGCTCAGCGGTGAATATAGAAATGGTATTTCAGCAATGGATAGAACCATTGCCAGAGTATTGGAAGCCAAAAAAATCGTTCAAATTATGAAGGAATTGATTCGTAATTTAATTCCCGATGTTCCGATGCAAGAGGAATATCGAGTTCCGGATAATGCCATGGGCAGAGGATTGCTTGACACTACCAGAGGAGCTCTTGGTCATTGGCTTGTAATTGAGAATAAAAAAATAGCATTTTATCAAATTATTACGCCGTCTGCATGGAATTTATCCACCCAAACGGCGGATATAAAGGGAACCGGGGAGCAGGCAATCATAGGAGCCCATGTCAGTTCGGTGGATACTCCTGTTGAAATCGGAAGAATTATACGCTCTTTCGATCCTTGTGTTTCCTGCGCAACCCACGTCTTTTCCGAGGGAAAACCTGGAAAAGTCATTCGTGTTGTATAGTTCATTCATACTTTAAAAAGAAAGTGGTTAAATTATTCTGTAATGTGGTCTATCTCTAAAGCCTTTGAAAAATTGTCTATAGAGTAACTGAAAGAACCTTTCATTAATCCAATAAATCCTTTTGGCATATGAATAGAGTATGTATTTCTATGGAAAGGCTTTATTTTATTGAAATAGCCCAATAAAAAAGACTGATTTTCACCAGTCTTTTTTTATGCTATATTTTTTTGTCAGAAATGGGTAAACTTACAATGCAGAAATGACTGCATCTGCAAATTCTTCTGTAGAAGCGGTTCCTCCCATATCAACAGTAAGAACTTTTCCCTCACCGATAACCTTTTCTATAGCTTTTTCAATGCTCGCTGCCGCCTTGCCTTCGCCCAAGTGAGCGAGCATAAGTGATGCAGAAAGAATTGCTGCAGTTGGGTTGATTTTGTGCTGACCTGCAATATCAGGTGCAGAACCGTGAATGGGTTCAAAAATTGCGCCATCTACACCGATATTTGCGCTGGGGGTTAGACCCAGTCCCCCGACCAAACCGGCACAAAGGTCGGAAACAATGTCCCCATAAAGGTTGGGGCAAACCAACACATCATAATCCTCAGGGTGCATTACTAAGCGCATGCACATGGCATCTACAATACTGTCGTTAAACTGAATCTGAGGGTATTCTTTGGCAATTTCTCTAGCAATATCAAGAAACATACCATCAGTACATTTCATGATATTTGCTTTGTGAACAGCGGTTACTTTCTTTCTGCCCTCTCTAACGGCATACTCGAAGGCATAACGGATGATTCGTTCACATCCCTTTCTGGTAAAAAGCTTGATGCTTTCTGCGGTATCTTCATCCACCATACGTTCGATACCGGCGTAAAGATCCTCGGTATTCTCACGCACAATAACCAAATCAATGTTTTCAAACTTTGTAATAACACCGGGATAGGTTTTCGCAGGGCGAACGTTTGCATATAAATCAAAGGTTTTTCGCATTGCAACATTTACACTGCGAAATCCAGTGCCCACAGGGGTTGCAACAGGTCCTTTTAAAGCAACTCCCGTTTTACGAATGGATGCGATGGTTTCATCGGGAAGGGGCGTTCCACATTTTTCAATCATCGCCACCCCGGCATGGGCTTCTTCCCATTGTATGTCAACGCCCGTTGCTTCCACAACTTTTTTTGCCGCAGCAATTACCTCAGGGCCGCTGCCGTCACCTGGAATTAAAGTAACATGATGTGCCATTTTTCTTTCCTCCTGCAATAATAAGGGTTTTGGAACTGCCTTTAGAGTGGGCATTGCAATCTGCAAAAGTCCTTATTGGAATTTATGATTATGTACTGCAATGCCCAATTCTTGCTCATGGTATGAACTGAAAATTAATGTTATTGTATTTCAAAAATAAAATTTTCTCTTAGTTTGATTCCTTGGTGTAGTTTAAAAGACCGCCTGCCAATAAAATATCTCTTTGTCTAGCAGAAATATTCAAGCGAGTTGCTATTTCTTCGCCTTTACGCACATGGGTCACAATTACATCCTGCCCGTCTACAGCACCCTTAATTTGATCTGCCGCATATTTAATGATAAATTCATCTCCCAGCTGGATGGAATCATAGTCCCACTCATTAGCGAAAACCAAAGGTAAAATGCCGTTATTAATCAGGTTTGCCATATGGATTCTGGCAAAGGATTTTGCAAGAACAGCTTTTACACCCAATTGTAGGGGTGCTAATGCAGCGTGCTCACGACTGCTTCCTTGTCCATAGTTTTGACCTGCTACGATGAAACCACCGCCTGCCGCCTTGGCACGGGCAGGGAATTTGGGGTCGCAAGGTGTTAAACAATAATCCGCCAAAAAGGGAACATTGGAGCGGTAAGGGAGTAGCTTTGCGTTGGATGGCATAATATGATCGGTGGTAATATTATCATCTACCTTTATCAATGCACCACCACGAATATCCTTGGGAACCTTAGTGTTTTTGGGGAAAGGCTGAATATTTGGTCCTCTAACCACGTTGACCATCTCTCCTTCTGGTGAGGGAGAGATAATTAAATTATCATTTACCAAGAAGTGCTCAGGCATGGAAATCAAAGGAGCATCACCTAAAGAGTTAGGGTCTGTCAGCTTTCCTGAAAGGGCACTGGCAACGGCTGTTTCCGGGCTTACGATATAAACCTGAGCAGATTTTGTGCCGCTTCTGCCTTCAAAGTTACGATTGATGGTTCTTAATGATACTGCATTGGTTGCGGGAGCTTGTCCCATACCGATACAAGGACCACAACCGCATTCCAGAATACGAGCACCTGCAGAAATAATATCTGCGAGACCGCCATTTGCAGCCAGCATATTCATAACCTGCTTAGAACCGGGAGCGATAACCAAGCTTACGTTAGGATCTACGGTTTTACCTTTCAACAGAGTGGCAACGGTCATCATATCTGTATAAGAGGAATTGGTACAGCTACCAATGGCAACCTGATCTACCGCCAAACCTTCAATTTCTTTTACTCGTTTGATATTATCAGGGCTGTGAGGACAAGCCACCAAAGGAACAATTTTGTTCAAATCAACGGTGATTTCCTCATCATATGTAGCATCAGTGTCAGCGGAAAGCTCAATCCAATCTTCTTCCCGTCCCTGTGCTTTTAAGAAAGCTTTTGTCACTTCATCACTGGGGAAAACGGAAGTGGTTGCACCCAATTCTGCGCCCATGTTTGTAATAGTTGCTCTTTGAGGAACACTCAGGCTTTTTACACCTTCGCCACTGTATTCCATAACCTTGCCTATGCCGCCCTTTACAGATAGCAGACGAAGTACTTCTAAAATTACATCCTTGGCAGTTACCCAAGGCTGCAACGAACCAACTAAATTCACACGGCAAACCTTAGGCATTGCTAAGTAATAGGCACCACCGCCCATGGCTACTGCAACATCAAGACCACCTGCGCCAATGGCTAGCATTCCGATACCCCCGCCTGTGGGTGTGTGGCTGTCGGAGCCTAAAAGGGTTTTACCGGGTTTGCCAAAACGCTCCAAATGTACCTGATGGCAAATGCCGTTGCCGGGCTTTGAAAAATAAATACCATGTTTATTTGCTACCGTTTGTATATATTTGTGGTCATCGGCATTTTCGAAGCCTGTCTGCAAGGTATTGTGGTCGATGTAGGCAACGGAGCGTTCTGTTTTAACTCTGGGAATACCCATTGCTTCAAATTGTAGATATGCCATGGTTCCTGTGGAATCTTGTGTTAGCGTTTGGTCGATTTTAATGGCAATTTCTTTTCCTGAAATCATGTTTCCGCTGATCAGATGGGTGCTGATGAGCTTTTCGGTTAGGTTCATATAGTTGATTCCTCCTTATTTCTTGTTCTTTTTTAATGCGAATAGATGAGGTGTAAGGGTTTTCATCGCCTCAACCAATTCTTCTTTGCTGATAAAGGTAACTCGACCATCTGCATAAAGGCCATCTACCCAGTTTAATAAAGTTGTTGCTTCAGGAGAGTTTTTATGAATCATTTCCTCATCCTTTAAACCAAGGTACTGATTCAACCAATAGGCAATGCCTGCGGAGCCTGAATTCTTGTTAATTTCAACGCCAATGGGGCGGTTTAAAATCTTTGCTGTGTTAAAAATATTGTAAATTTCTTCATCCTTCGCCATACCGTCAGCGTGAATGCCTGCACGGGTTACGTTAAAATCTCTGCCCACGAAGGGGGTTCTATCGGGAATAGAATAGCCCAAATGGGTTTCATAATATTCTGCAATCTCAGTAATCACTGTTGGATCCATGCCATCCAGCGTTCCACGCATTTGCGCATATTCAATGACCATAGCCTCCAAAGGGGTATTTCCTGTTCTTTCGCCAATACCCAAAAGGGAACAGTTGATGGAGCTTGCACCATAAAGCCATGCAGTTGTGGCATTTACAACAGCCTTATAGAAATCGTTATGGCCGTGCCATTCGATTAACTCACTGGGGAACTGTGCGAAGTGGTTAATGCCGTAAATAATACCCGCAACACTTCGGGGAAGGGTTGCACCAGGGTAGGGAACACCATAGCCCATTGTATCACAGAATCGAATTTTTACGGGAATCTGATATTGATCCATCAGCTTTTTCAATTCTGTTGCAAAAGGTACCACAAAGCCATAATAGTCTGCTCTTGTAACGTCCTCAAAATGGCAACGAGGACGAATGCCGTAGTCTAAAGCTGCCTTAACGATTTCCAAGTAATCATGAAGAGCTTGTTCTCTTGTTTTATGGAGCTTATGAAAAATGTGATAATCAGAGCAGCTTACCAGAATTCCGCATTCTTGAAGGTTCATATCTTTCACTAATTTAAAGTCTTCTTTGGTGGCACGAATCCATCCAGTAATTTCGGGGAATTTTAACCCCATTTCTTGACAAGCACGAATTGCCTTGCGGTCAGTTTCGCTATAAACAAAGAATTCACATTGGCGTACTTTTCCTTTTGGTCCACCTAAGCGGCTGAGCATCTCGTAAAGGGTAGTAATTTGCTCCACGGTATAAGGTGTTCTTGCTTGCTGACCATCACGGAAAGTAGTATCTGTCATCCAAATTTCATCAGGTGGATTCATAGGTACCAAACGATGATTGAAGGTGCACTTTGGAATTTCATCATAATTAAAGTTGTCACGATAAAGATTTGGTTCTTCTACGTTTTGTAAACTGTATTTATACTGTCTAAGTTCCAATAAATTGTTTTTTTCATTAAAAGAAATCATGCAATCCCCCCTGTGTATAGATTTATGATAGTAAGCTATACTTTTTTATCTATAAAATATATCAATAAATTGTTTTTTCGTCAATAGAAAATAATTCATAATATAAATATATAAAAAGGGATTATTTACGAAAATATGCCTATAATTCAATAAATTAGAGAGGTATCACGAATTAAAACAATAGAAAGGAAGAATAATTAGGGTATCATATATGAAAATTATAAAAAAAATGAATGGATTAAAATTATGATCAAAGGTTGCCTAAAGTGAAATTTCTATTTTTAAACGTATATTATAAACATAAACAGCAATTCTTGCTTGAATATAATTGTTTTCAAAAGCATTGGAAATGTAAACCTAGAATGAATATTAAAGAAAAGCGGATATATATTGTAACTTGGTAATAGGACATTAAAATTACGTTGTAAAATTAAATGTTTTAATAATATATTGAAATTTGAGGTTATTCTCATCAAATATATCGTATTTTCTCTAGCAAAAAACCCGCAAAGAAAATGCGGGTTTTTCATAAGATTTTTTGGGGTCTTTTTAAAAACAAGTGGGTTATTAAAGAAAGTTTTAATTACGATTTTTTCATTGCATCTTGAGCAAAATCAGTACGGACCAAATCGGTAAAGGGTACTCTTTGTGTAAGCTGGCCGCCTTGCTCCATAATGTCTTGAATGAGAGTGAAGCCCTCTTCTGAGAAAACAGGGTCTGCTTTCCAAGTATCTTGTGCTTTGTAACGTTCAATGATAGTGGTCAGGGTTGCCACATCGGAATCGGGGAATTGAGGGGAAACTACTTTGGCAATTTCTTCGGAGGTGTGTTCCTTTACCCAAAGCTGTCCTTTATAGATTGCCCTTGTAAAAGCCAAAACGGTTTCAGGATGACTGTTCATAAATTCATCCCTTGCCATATAAACGGTGTAAGGAACATATCCGCTGGCTGCACCCAAAGATGCGACAATATGGCCGCTGCCGCTGTTTTCCAATGTGGTTGCTACAGGTTCGAACTCCACGGTATAGTCGCCTACATTACCGGTGAAAGCTCCTGCTGTTGAGGAGAAATCAATGTTATTAATAATTTCAACATCCTCATTTAATTTCAACCCATTTTCCTTTAATACATACTCCAAAACCATTTCCGGCATACCGCCAAGTCTACCACCAATTACGGATTTTCCTTTTAAATCGTCCCATTTAAAGTCAGGCTCATCTGTGCGGGAAACAAGAAAATTCCCTGCCCTTTGAGTGAGCTGGAGAAAAGCCTTGGGATAATTTTCTTTGCCTTCGTTATAAACATAGATGCCCGCTTCCGTACCCAAAAGAGCAATGTCAGCGGAATCAGACAGCAGTGCAGTCATGGACTTATCTGCGCCGTTTCCAATGGCAACAGTAACGTCCAGACCCTCTTCTTCAAAGAAGCCTAATTCCTGAGCTACATACTGTGGGGCATAAAAAACAGAATGCACAACCTCGTTGAGTCTGACGGGGGTCAGGTCAGCCTGTGTCTCAGGCTTGGAAGTACAGCCTGCCAGCAAAGACAAGGTCATGCCCCCTGTTAATAAAAGAGATATGAATTTTTTCATGCGTAACCTCCTGCGGATGTTTTCATTGCTACTATATGCACAAAAGGTAGAAAATTCAAATTGTCCGTTGGAAAAATTTCAGTTTTTGTAATAGGTTTTTATAAAAAATTGGTGTATAATAATTAGCATGGTAAAATACGTAATTATTTCTAATAGATATTTTTATCCGATTTTTCGTAATACAAGCTTCTGTTTCGGAAGTATTGCCGAAACTGCTGCTTTTTGAATACAACCACAGCTTGTCTGGTGAGCAATAAAGTTTTTAAGTTCTATGAATTCAAGAAATATGCTTAATGAATATAGGAGGTCAGTTATGACTGAAAAAATAATGTTGATAGATGGAAACAGCATTGTAAATCGTGCGTTCTATGGAGTACCCCTTTTAACCAACAGGGAAGGTCAGCATACGAATGGAGTTTACGGCTTTTTAAATATTCTGTTTAAACTGATGGATGAAGACAAACCCGATTATTTAGCGGTTGCCTTTGATTTGCATGCACCAACCTTTCGCCATGTTGAGTTTGATGGCTATAAAGGCACAAGAAAGGGCATGCCTGACGAACTGAGGGAGCAAATGCCTCTGTTAAAAGAAATGCTTATGGCTATGAACATCCAAATTTATGAGATGGAAGGCTTTGAAGCCGATGATATTTTGGGAACCCTATCAGCAAAAGCAGAGGAAGCAGGCGTTATCCCAATCGTTGTTTCCGGAGATAGAGATTTACTGCAGCTTGCTAGTGAAACTCTGAAGGTGCGTATTCCAAAAACAAAGGGTGGACGCACGGAAACTGAGGCTTATTATGCGAAGGATGTTATAGAAAAATATGGTGTGACACCTTTGGAATTTATAGATGTGAAGGCTTTGATGGGGGACCCTTCCGATAATATTCCCGGTGTTCCTGGGATCGGAGAAAAAACTGCTGTAAAAATTATTCAAGACTATCACGATTTGGAAAATGCCATTGCCCACAGTTTGGAGATAAAACCCAAAAAAGCTTCGGAAAATTTGAACGAGTTTCAAGAACAGGCAAGACTAAGTAAATTTTTGGCAACCATTATTCGGGATATGCCTATCTCCTTTGAAAAAGAGCAAACAAAGATTGGAGATCTGTTTAATGCTGGGGCTTACGATTTGGTGAAGCGCTTGGAATTAAAAAGTATGTATGACCGCTTTGAAAAAGAAGAGGTTCAAACAGCACAAACAGAAGATTTTCTGGGTATTTATTCTTTTGAAACAGCAAAGATTTTTTTTGAAACGTTAGAGAAAAGGGAAACAGCCTATCATCTTCTTATGGATGAAGGAAAATGTCAAGGACTTGCCTTGTATCAAGACGAAATTGGTGGCTGTTGGCTTGAGGTTGGCGATGACTTATCAGAAGATGAACTGTTTCAAGGGGCGGAGAATTTTTTTAGCAACAGCGAATATGTAAAAATCGGTCATGATATAAAAAATGATATTAAGTTTCTCCGAGAGAAGCTTGGAAAAACCACTGAGATTTTCTTTGATACGGCCATCGCCGCTTATATTTTAAATCCTACAGGAACATCTTATGCTTATGATGATTTGGCAAAAACTTTTCTAAATCAAATTTTACCTTCCCAGGAGGAAGTTTTAGGAAAAGGGAAAAGTAAAAAGGTTTTTTCTACTCTTTCTGAGGAAAAGAG
>JAEZPX010000137.1 GCA_023413275.1 Bacillota bacterium
CTTTGAAATAGCCCCCATAGGACAGACCTCTGCACAAATTCCGCAGTTACAACAACTTTCATCGGTAACAGGCTTCACCTTACGAATGTCGATTGCACCTTCATGCCTATCTCGTGGGGTGAAATAAGGGCGAATAGGTTCTTCCCCTTTTACATATGCGGGCTGGCTATATACCCAACCTTGGTTTATTTTTATGCCAATTTTTTCACCAAACTGCGTTAGTAAAATAAGGTCTTTTTCATCAGGCCTGCCTGCACCAAGCTTGCGGGAAAAGGAATGTTCACTGACAAATGCTCCCCCTGCAACCGTTTGAAACCCTCTATCCTCCATGATATTGCGTAGTTCTATTAACGCATCATCATAATCTCTATTTCCAAAGGAAACAACAGGAACACCAATGGCACCTGCACCCTTTATTTTTTCCTTCAAATAGGGCAACAAAAGATTAGGCACCCGTCCTGCAATAACAGGGGTTCCTAAAACCACTAAGTCGCCTTCTCCAAAAACCACCTCATGTTCTCTGCCCTGTGGTAATGTAAAATCATAAGTATCATATGCCGCGCAGAGTTCTTTTGCCGCTGCTTGTGCCACGGTTGTCGCTACCTTTTCCGTCCCACCCGTAGGACTGAAAAACACTGCCCAAACCTTCTTGATTTCCATTTTCTGCGGATGCATCATTTAATACATCCTCCCTCCCTTCCTAAACCTCTTCTTTTATGATACTCTATCACAATTTATTTTTCAACAAAGAAAAAGAAGAGCTTTTCAATCATTTCTGATTGAAAAACTCCTCAAAAACTACTTATCAGCAGCCTTAATATCATGGAACTTTTCAAGGCTGTTATAAACCTTATCCACATATTCAACCTTTTGTGCAGCAATCATTTCAGCAAATCTGGCGTCGCTATATTCCGCTTGCTTTTGATTTACAAATGCAGTTTCCGCCATTTTCTTTACCTCACTGTCCTCAGGAACGGTAACCTTATTCACACGCACAACAAAGTAATTATTGTCCATCTTAATCGGTTCGCTAATCTGACCTACTTCCGGAACAGTATCCATGGTAAAAGAAGATAAAAACTGTGCTTTATACACAGACATTTTGCCACCATCTGCCTCTTTCTTCGCATTTTCATCTACATCGTATTCTTTGAACAAGCTGTTGAAGTCCTCACCGGCTTTCGCCTTCTTTACAACCTCATTTGCTTTATCCAAATCGCTTAAAACAATGGTGTCAATATCCAGTGTGGTATAGTCGTCCTTCATTTGTGCCTTGTTCTGTTCATAATATTGTGCCTTTTCCCCATCATCAACCTCGCATTCAGCCGCTAAGGCTTGATATACCATGGAATACAAATAGGAACCTTCCATAAATGGAGTCAATGTCTTAGCATCAATCCCCATTTTCTGAATATCCTCTGCTGGCACATTTGTTACAAACTGCTCTGATGCCTTAGCAGCCGCTTCTTTTTGTTCTTCCGTTAAGGAAATTTTATTTTCCTCTGCATACTTCATTGCGGCAATAACGCTCTGTAACGTGTTCAGTGTGCGTTCTGCCACCAACTCATCTGCCGTCTGCCCATCAAAATCCATCGTCCAAATATCGTCACCACCTACGGCAGTAAAGCTCTTTGTGGTTGTATATAAATATACCATATATTCTGATTTCATGATTTCTCTGCCGTCAACCTTCATGACAACCTCATCATTAAATTTGCTGGTTTTTCCAGCATCTGCACTACAGGCAGAAAGAGCCATCACGCCGGCAGCCAACAGGCAAAGAAGTCCTTTTTTCTTCATGCTTTTTCCCTCTTTCTTCTCTTTTTTATATTTTCAAGAAGTACTTTTTTATTATTCAAAATATCTACTAAAAAAGTAAACTCCGTTTCATAATATCTCCTTGATTATGTTATCTTCTATTATTGTGACATTGATCATAACCTTTCTTAGTCTATGATCCCTTCTGCTAGCCTTGTCACAGCCGAATATGAATGAACACTCCAAAAATGAAATAAATAAATCATAATCGTTCAGAAAACACCTAATGTTTCTATTATACACATTCCCTTATCAAATGACTATCCTTTCATTGCATTTAATAGAAATTTAATTTCCTCTAACACTCTATTCTCCTTATCCTTTGGCAGTTTTAAAGTTAGATAAGGATTGGCTCCCGCAGTAAATAAATATTTCCCACGTCCCTCTGAAATGATTTTTGTAAGCTTCATTGGGTCAGTCCTTCCATCAGTGCGGAACTCAAAAAGAATGCTGTCACGTTTTTGAACAATTGAAGAAATACCAAGCTCCCTTGCCTCTCCCTTTAACAGCACAATCTCCAAAAGAGTCTGTACGCTTTTGGGTAAATCACCATAGCGATCTTCCATCTCCTCTTGAATGTCAAAATACTCTTCTCGGGTTCTGACAATAGCAATTTTCTTATATAGCTCCATGCGCTGTTCTTGGTTTTTGATATAAAAATCTGGAATGTAAGCACTGATATTCAAATCCACCGTGGTCTCAATTTCCTTCGCCTTTGGTTCTTCACCCTTTAGTTGTTGTACTTCTTCTTCCAACAACCGGCAATACATATCATACCCAACGGATTCCATATGCCCATGCTGTTCCGCCCCCAAAAGGTTTCCGGCACCACGAATTTCCAAATCTCGCATGGCGATTTTAAAGCCAGAGCCAAACTCCGTAAATTCACGTATGGTTTGCAACCGCTTTTCAGCCACCTCTCGCAGCATTTTATCACGGCGATACAGCAAGTACGCATAGGCAATGCGGTTACTGCGCCCCACCCGCCCCCTCAGCTGATAGAGCTGAGACAGACCCATTCGGTCGGCGTCCTGAATGATAATGGTGTTGGCATTGGAAATATCCATACCCGTTTCAATGATGGTTGTACAGACCAATACATCCGTCTCTCCGCTGATAAAATCCTCCATAATGCCTTCCAGCTCCCGTTCAGACATTTGCCCATGGGCAAAGGCAATATTGGCCTCAGGTATCATTTTTTGCAGGCGGAAGGCCTCCTCGCTGATAGAGTCCACCCGATTATATAAATAATATACCTGACCACCCCTGGCCACCTCCCGATGAATTGCCTCTCGCACAAACTCAGGATTACTTTCCATAACATAAGTCTGTACAGGTCTTCTCTCCTGAGGGGGTTCCTCCAAAAGGCTCATATCTCGTATTCCTGAAAGACTCATATGCAGAGTTCGGGGAATGGGTGTTGCAGACAGGGTAAGTACATCTACATTTTCCCTTAGACGCTTCAATTTTTCTTTGTGTGAAACACCGAAGCGTTGTTCCTCATCCACAATAATCAATCCCAAATCCTTAAATGCAACATCCTTTGATAAAATTCGATGGGTTCCAATTACAATATCGGCGTACCCTCGCTCCAAGTTCTTCAAGCTTTCCTTTTGCTGTTTCGGCGTTCTGAAACGAGAAAGCAATTCAATTGTGACAGGATAGCCAGACATACGTTGTATAAAGGTGTTATAGTGCTGTTGCGCCAAAATCGTCGTGGGTACCAGAAAGGCCACCTGTTTTCCATCCTGTACTGCTTTGAAGGCGGCACGAATGGCAACCTCCGTTTTTCCATACCCTACATCACCACAAATCAGGCGATCCATAACCTTGCCGCTCTCCATATCTTGCTTCACATCTTCAATGGCATTAAGCTGATCTTCAGTTTCCGCATAAGGAAAGGCTTCCTCAAACTCCCTTTGCCACACGGTATCAGGTCCATAATGGTACCCCTGTGCCGCCGCTCGTTTTGCATAAAGGGCAACCAAATCCTCCGCCAATATTTTAATCGCTGCACGGGTTTTAGCCTTCGCCTTTATCCAATCCTGTCCCCCTAGCTTATTCAGCTTGGGAGCCGCACCACCACTACCAATATATTTTTGTACCATGTCCATCTGATTCACAGGTACAAACAAATTTCCACCATCACGGTAGGAAATTTTCATATAATCTTTTTGAACACCCTCCACAGAGATTTTTTCCAAGCCACAAAAAATACCGATTCCATGATTATCATGTACCACAAAATCTCCCAGCTTTAAATCTGTAAAGCTCTCTATTGCGGCCCCATTTTTTCTCTTATTCTTTTTCTGCTTCTTTTCTCCCCCGCCAAACAGCTCACTATCTGAAAACACCATAAGGTTGATAAATTCATAGCAAAATCCCTTAGATAAACTGCCCTTGGCAACCCAAACAGCACCCTTGGGGATTGGTGCCTCTAGGCTTTCCATATAAACCGCGGGAATACCCATTTCTGAAAGCTCTTTCGCCATGCGCTGGGCTCTTGAGCCGGTTCCCGCCAAAACAATACTGCGGTACTCATTTTTTTTCAAGTATTCTAATTCCTCGCAAAATAAATCAACTCTCTTGCTGAAGGATGGTGTGGAGCGCACAGCAAAATTCACCTTTGCCTTTGGTTCAAAATCTGCTGTTCTCTGGTTGAGCCCAGCAAGTAAAATGCGCCCGAATTTCTCCCCTTGCCGCAAAATATCCATGTAATCGAATAATAGCTTTGCCTGCCCCGGAAGCAAATATCCTTGGGCAATTCGGCCTTTCATGCTCTCCCCATATTCCTCCATAATGGCATTCATATGCTCTCGAATGCGTTCAGGTTCATCAAAGCAAAGGAGGGTATCCTCCGGTATATAGTCCAAAAGGCTAACGGTATCCTCATAAAAATAAGGAATATAGGAACCAATATTGGTAAGGTTCTTTTCAAGGCGCAAGCGCTCCCCATCCTCACCAATATTTTCTTTTAATCGTTCCGCCTCTTCAGTCAGGCCTTTTTTCATCATGCTTTGCAGAGATTTTGCAAATTCCTTGCTCATTTTATGCGCAGCCAGCTCAGCCATGTCCTCATCATAAACCAACTCTCGCATAGGGAAAATACGGGTTTCTTCCAACTTGTCTATGGAACGTTGGCTGGATGTGTCCATAGAACGAATAGAATCAATTTCATCATCCCAAAACTCTATGCGCACCGCATCATCTGAGGTCAACGAAAAAATATCCAAAATCCCCCCACGCAAAGCAAACTGCCCTGCACTTTCCACAAGCTCAGCCCGTTCATAACCCAAACAAATCAATTGCTTTGTCAGTTTATTGATATCAACAATGTCTCCAATTTTCAAAGTAAGTATAAACCGAGAGAATACCTCTTTTTTGGGGTATCTGTCCAATAATGCCTCCATCGAGGCAACAATAATTGGTCTCTCTCCAGATAACAGTCTCTCCACCGCTCCAAATCTCTGGCGGTTCATCTCCATGCTATGCACATCTGCACTGTAAAAAAGGATATCCTTCGCAGGATAGTAAATGGGGTTTTTATAAAAAAATGACATGTCAGAAAGAATCTCTCTTGCTCGTAACTCGCTATAAGTCAAAACCAGCAAAGGCTTTTGACTATGCTCCATAATGGAATATAAAAAATGGGATTTTTCCACGTCAATAACCCCTGTTGCAAACACAGGGGTGTTATTTTTCTGTATGGCTTCCAATACTTTTTGATAACCTTCCAGCTCCAATAAAGGCTCCGTTAGTGTTTTCATTCCTCCACCTCACCCTGAGGATCTTTTTCCATTTTCACCTCAGTTGTCTTTTTCGGTTTCTCCTTTTGGGGCGGTTTCGGCTTTTGGTTCATTTGATTCATGGCATCCATAATGCCTCGGGTCAAAATCAGCTCCACAGCCTTCACCCCTTTATCAGCTCCCTGGGCTATCATGGGCAAATCATCTTTGTCAAACTTGGCCAAAACATAATCCGCCAAATCCCACCCGTTGGGTTTCTCACCAATGCCTACCTTGATACGCCAAAACTCATCTGTCCCCATCTGTGCAATGATATTACGAATACCATTGTGCCCACCGTGGCTGCCCTTCTCACGAATGCGCAAATTGCCAACCGGCAAACTGGTATCATCATAGATTACTACAAAATGATCTTGTGGAATTTTATAAAAATTAACAATTTCACGTACACTCTCTCCGCTTAGGTTCATAAAGGTTTGTGGTTTTACCAAAAGCACCCTGCTTCCTTCAATCATTCCATCGCCAATCAATGCCTTATGTTTAAATTTATCAATCTCTATATTATATTTCTTTCCCAGCCGGTCTACCACATCAAACCCAATATTGTGCTTGGTTCCCTCATATTTGGGCCCTGGATTGCCTAAACCCACAATGACAAAAAACTCTTGCCCTTTATCGCTTTTTTTAAATTTATCAAAAAGTCCCATTGTTATCCTCCTGCCATAACACAGATAAAAGCCCTAATTTTTTAGAATTAGAGCTTGTGAATCACATGTATTTTATTATCACAAAAATCCGTAAAAAACAGATGCATGTTTGAAATAGCTATCCATTTACAATCTCTTTTTCAAGAATATTTTACAATTATACCATAGCCATATTCTCAATAACAATGGTTTTGCTGAAAAAAGTGAAGCAGTTCTTCTTCACCGTGATGGAATTATCCTTACAACTTCATGGGTTTATCTTAGACGAATTCTAAAAATTCTATACAAAAAGGCGGATACTTTCGTATCCGCCTTATCATTTAAAATCATAAGATTATTTTACTTCGTTTACCAATTCTGCGCCAGCCAAGAAAGCCTTAGCGTTGCCGCATGTTACTTCTGCCATAGAAGTCAAAGCTTCTTCTGTTAAGAATGCCAAGTGACCGGAAACAACAACCTTTTCACTTGCAAGCAATCTTGCCAAAGTTTCATCCTTGTCAGCCTTGTCGCTTCTGTCTTCGAAGAAGTATTCATGTTCAACTTCACAAACGTCCATACCAACGCCACGGAATTTGCCAGCTTCAATTGCATCAGCCAATGCAACGGAATCAACCAAACCGCCACGAGCAACGTTAACCAAGATTACGCCGTCTTTCATTTTAGCAATTGCTTCTGCATTAATCATATGACGTGTAGCAGGCATCAGAGGGCAGTGAAGAGAAATTACGTCGGAGCGAGCATACAGCTCATCCAATGTAACATATTCCAAGCCAAGGTTAGGGTTAGGGAATGCATCATAAGCAATGATGTTCATGCCAAAGCCCTTTAAAATATTAATCATGCACTGGCCAATTTTGCCGGTACCAACAACACCTGCTGTTCTACCAACCAAAGCAACGCCGTCCAAACCATTGATGTCAAAGTTGAACTTTGTGGATCTTTCATAAGCCAAATGTGTTTTTCTGTTTACAGCCATCAACAAAGCAGCGCCTTGTTCCGCAACTGATTCAGGGGAGTACGCAGGTACTCTAAGTACAGGCAAACCGCATTCTTTTGCAGCAGCCAAATCAACACTATCAAAACCTGCACAACGTAATAACAGAACCTTAATACCCAAATCTTTCAATTTATGTACAGCCTCTGCAGGAACTTCATCATTAACGAAAGAACATGTAGCGTCATGACCTGCTGCCAAGTGTGCTGTTGCAGGTGTCAATCTTTCATTAAAGAAAGTAACTTCATAGCCATATTTTTCAGCCACAGGACCGAAAGAGTCTTTCCAATAAGACTTGGTGTCAAAAAAAGCAATTTTCATATTAAAACTCCTCCTAAAATTATATAAATATTGGTAAAATTAGTTGGGAAACAAAGTCGTTTCTCTAAAAAAATAGAGAACTTACCCTATTTGTCTTACTTTTAACAATATAATCTATTTATTCAGGTTTGTCAACCAACATTTCACAAAATTGTCAGTTTGACCAATCCATGCCTGACTTTCCTTAATAAAGTAATGAGAAACCGTCCTTTTTTCCCACTTATTTTGGAGACAAAAACCGATTCCTGTATGATTATCGTAAATATAGATAAAAAAACTACCAAATGCATGCAATTACAAAGACTGAAATACAACTTTCTGGGGTTGAAAATGGGGCATCGGTTCATTTGATGTGCCTCCCTCTTCCTATAATAGAGAACTATCAGCAAGACCTAGAAGTATATAAAACGTGTATTATGCAATATGCATATAACAACACTTTTTGCCACTTAACAAAAAGTTTCTCAACGAATAAAAACAAAGAAAAAAGCCCCTGCTTCAAAAATAATCGAAGCAGGAGCTTTTAATTAGACAGTTAAAAGAAATCTTAGTCAAATAATTGAGAAATAGAGCTGCCTTCGTGAATACATTTTAATGCATTCGCAAAAATATCAGCAACAGATACAACTGCAATTTTGTCCGTCTTCTTTTCCTCAGGCAAAGCGATGGTATCAAGAACCAAAAGCTCATTAATTGCTGAATCTTGAATACGCTTGATTGCAGGTCCGCTTAATACTGCATGGGTACAGCAAGCATCAACCTCAATTGCGCCTCTTTCTTTCAACGCATTTGCAGCATTTGCAATGGTTCCTGCGGTATCGATCATATCATCAATCAAAATTACTTTTTTGCCCTTCACATCGCCAATGATATTCATAATTTCACTAACATTTGCCTTTGGTCTGCGCTTATCAATAATTGCAATTGGAATGTTTAATGTTTCGGCAAATTTTCTTGTTCTGGTCACGCTGCCAAGGTCAGGGGAAACGGCAACAAAGTTTTGTAAGTCATCACCGTATTTGTTGATATAATAATTTGTAAGCAATGGACTTCCAACTAAGTTATCTACAGGGATATCAAAGAAGCCTTGGATCTGTGCACAATGCAAATCCATTGTCAGAACACGGTTTGCACCTGCTGAAGTCAAAATATTGGCTACCAATTTTGCACTGATAGGATCTCTTGCTCTTGCTTTACGATCCTGTCTTGCATAGCCATAATATGGCATTACTGCCGTAATTCTTGCGGCAGAAGCACGCTTCATCGCATCAATCATAATCAGCAATTCCATTAAATTGTCATTTACAGGAGCTGAGGTAGACTGAATAATATAAACATCCGCACCACGAATCGTCTCGTTGATTTTTACGGAAATTTCACCGTCACTAAATTGCTCAACTTCTGCATTTCCCAGTGTCATACCCATTTTTTCTGCGATTTCCTCTGCAAGCACGCGGTTGGAATTGCACGCAAAAATCTTGATGTTGCCACCATTAGAATTAATCATTTCAATATCCCCCTAATAATCTTTTGCATTTTATGGTTTGTGGCTGAACGAAGCCCATCGCTTATATGTTACACCCTTCTTGTGTCAATTTCAACTGTATTTCACCGTATTTCATCATTTTTACGATTCTTTTTTCATTTTCTTCTTTTTCCAGCCCTCAATCACCTGTTGTCTTGCCCTTGCTACAGCAAGCACATCCTCGGGAACATCCTTGGTAATTGTCGAGCCTGCAGCGATATATGCTCCAGCCTTTACTGTAACCGGTGCAACCAAATTCACGTTACAGCCAACAAAAACATTATCTTCTACAACCGTGCGATGTTTTTTCTCTCCATCATAATTCACCATGATACTGCCACAACCAAAGTTTACCTTTTTCCCTGCATCAGTATCACCGATATAAGCCAAATGAGGAATTTTTGTGCCATCGCCCACCGTTGAATTTTTCACTTCAACAAAATCGCCAACTTTTACGTTCTGACCAATTTTACAGTTGGGGCGGATATAGGCAAAAGGACCTACGGTAGTATTATCCCCAATTTCCGATTCTATGCCTGTTGAAGTTTGGAATGTAACGCCGTTTCCAAGGAACATATCCGTCAAACGTGAGTTGGGACCGATTTTGCAGTCCTCACCAATCTCCGTTTTCCCTTCTAACACACAGCCCGGCAGAATCACTGTATCCATTCCGATTTTCACCTGAGCGTCAATATAGGTATTTTGGGGATCCACAAGGGTCACACCATTTTCCATATGAAAACGGTTAATTCTGTCTTGCATAATTTTTGTCGCCTCAGCCAATTGTACTCTGGAATTCACACCGAAAAATTCCTTATCGTCCTCAGCAGTAACTGCGCCAACCTTCCCGCCGGCTTTTAAAATCAATTCCAAGCAATCAGGCAAATAGTATTCCCCTTGTACATTGTGATTATCCAGTCTTCCCAAGGAGGCAATCAAATCAGCACCTTTAAAAATGTAAATTCCCGTGTTTATCTCCTTAATACAACGCTCTTCTTGGGAAGCATCCTTATGCTCAACAATTTTCAAAAAATCTCCCTTGGCATCACGTATAATGCGACCATATCCCTCAGGGTTCTCAATCACAGCAGAAACCACCGTTGCCCCGAAATCCTGCTGGCGGTGCTTTTCCACCAATTTCTCCAAGGTTTTACCTTGAATTAAAGGTGTATCCCCATAAAGAATTAGAATATCTTGATCTGCTTCAAGAAAGCTTCCAGCCATCTTCACCGCATGGCCCGTTCCTTTTTGCTTCGCCTGCAAGGCAAATACTACGCCGTCCTTTTGAATGCCGGCTTTTACCTCTTCTGCCTTATGTCCCACAACAACACAAACCTTCTCGGCACCGCAACCTTTTGCCGTATCTATTACATAATCAATCATTGGTTTATTCAAAATTTCATGCAGCACCTTTGGTTTTTTTGACCTCATACGGGTGCCTTCTCCTGCCGCCAAAATAACAGCCTTCAAATTTTTCATAGGATTCTCCTTTCTCACGGCTTCTGTCTATAAGCCGCATACAACCTTGGATATTTTCTCATTTCCCAAATGAAATATCAATATACGGTTTTACTAAAAAACTGTATTTTTTCATAAAAAAGTCAGTCAAACCTCATCGAAACCCTCTATTGGATATTAAATCATGACATTTCTGGAAAAAAGGGCCTGGAAAACCAATATTTATAAAGCCCAAACAGGCGAAGCAACGCTTCGCCTGTTTTCACCAAATTATAATCTTGTCCCTTTTTTTAGGATAGCTAAATCCTGGGTTGATTTTCCTATCACCTGTTGTCCATCAGAAAGGATTACCTCTTTATCCAGAATTGCATTTTCTACAACGCAATTTTTACCGATTCTGCACCCCTCCATAATAATGGAGTTTTTCACCAGTGATCCTTCACCGGTATATACCTTGCGGAAGAT
This sequence comes from Bacillota bacterium, assembly GCA_023413275.1. Classification (GTDB taxonomy): domain Bacteria; phylum Bacillota; class Clostridia; order Lachnospirales; family Anaerotignaceae; genus Chakrabartyella. The sequence goes on from JAEZPX010000137.1 coordinate 11,035, forward strand.
CACAGAGTGCTCCACCTTACCGTTGAATATTGTGCCACTGCCCGCAATGGAGTCCCGCACATCTGCATCCTTATTGTATTTTGCAGGAGGTTCATCTTTGGCTTTTGTTTCGATATATGGATATTCATTCATAAATGCATCTCTAATTTCTTTCTTCAAAAAATCCATATTTACGTTATAATATGCATCTATGCCTGTACTTAGAGTGTTCCAATAGCCATGAAATTCATAGCCAAAAATTCTCAATTGCTCACGCTTTGCAAGTATAATATCTTTCACAAGATCGTACTTACCCTGGGGCACAATCTCATTTAACAACTCTACCAATAGCAATCTGGAAATTACATAGGTTCCCATAGACGCCTTTTTTGTCTTGGGATGCTCAGGTTTCTCTTCAAAAGAAACCAAGCGCCCCTCTTCATTCGTCTCTAATATACCAAAATTATTTAAATCCTTGCGCTCCATCTCTTGATACGCAATGGTAATATCTGCACCCTTCTCCTTATGGCTTTGCACCAACTTGTGATAATCCATTTTATAAATAGAATCCCCGCTGGTAATCACCACATATTCCTCATTGCTTCTCATAAGATAGGTCATATTTTGATAAATAGAGTCTGCCGTCCCACGGAACCAGTTGGAATCGGTACTGCTGATAAAAGGGGTAAAAACAAACAGTCCCCCCTGTTTTCGACCAAAATCCCACCATTTTGATGAGGTTAAATGGTCTCTTAGGGAACGGGAATTATATTGCGTCAAAACAGCAACCTTACCAATTCCACTGTTTGACATATTGCTCAATGTAAAATCTATGGCACGGTAGCTGCTGCCGATGGGCAAAGCCGCCGCCGCTCTATGGTCGGTTAGGACACCAAGCCGTCCCTCATTGTTACCCCCTGCTAATATGATACCAATGGCCTTCATACTCATTTCCCCTCCCGCACTACCGATTTGCCGCTATCCAATCTGCCTTCTGCATAATCCTCTTCCTTTGTATTGCCATAAATTACGCAGTTTTTACCCACCTTGATACCGTCCGGCACTCGGGTATGGCAGCCAATTACGGTGATGCCGGTATTATAAATATTGGGCTTTGTTTCATTAGGCACATTTTCACCCATGCCCATATGTACACCATTGCCAACCACACAATCCTCATCCACAATACAGCGTTCCAGCACCGCATGTTCACCAATCACAGTATTCCCCATGATAATGGAGTCCCGCACAACAGCGCCCTTGCCCACAACAACTTGAGAGCCTAGAATGGAATGATAAACCTCTCCATAAATTTCACTGCCATCTGTTACCAAGGATTCTTTTACAACAGCTTCAGGGGAGGTATAGGTAGGCGGCTGATGGTCAGAGTTTGTATAAATCTTCCAGAAATCTTCATATAAATTAAATGCAGGCAAGGCCTTAATCAATTCCATATTGGACTCCCAATAAGATTCGATGGTTCCCACATCCTTCCAATAACCTTGGAAACGATATGCATACATGGTCTGTCCTTCATCCAGCATTTTGGGTATAATATGCATTCCGAAATCACTGTCGGGGTGGATTTCTCTATCCTCAACCAAAGCCTCTCTTAATCTGCTCCATGTAAAAATATAAATGCCCATGGAGGCTAAATTGCTTTTTGGATTGTCAGGTTTTTCCTCGAATTCATAAATCCTGTCATCATCCTTTGTGTTCATAATGCCAAACCGACCGGCTTCTTCAAAGGGTACCTCTAAAACAGCAATGGTAGCCGCCGCCCCCTTCTCTTTGTGATAAGACAGCATTTTCGAGTAATCCATTTTATAGATATGGTCTCCGGAAAGAATCAGAATATATTCAGGGTTATTGCTATCAATATAATCAATATTCTGATAAATTGCATTGGCCGTTCCCATAAACCATTCTCCCGCATCTCCACCCTTCACATGGGGTGCCAAAATGGTAACGCCACCGTTTTTCTTATCCAAATCCCATGGAATGCCAATCCCAATATGCTGATTTAGCCTGAGAGGCTGATACTGCGTTAACACGCCCACCGTGTCTACTCCTGAGTTGATGCAGTTACTAAGGGGAAAATCAATAATTCTAAATTTTCCACCATAAGCAACCGCTGGTTTTGCCACCTTTCGTGTCAAAACACCTAGACGGCTTCCCTGCCCGCCTGCCAAAAGCATTGCTATCATTTCTTTTTTACGCATTTGTATCTACCCCCTGCCTTTATTTGTCCAAAGTAATCCTTCCAAAAACAAATATATATTAGACAATTCCATATTGTATGCCAAAATAAAATCCCTTAGCCCAATATTTTTTATTGTCTCTTTTTTTGTTCCATGGCTGTATTTACAGATGATGCGCTTCCTAAAAAAAACATCTTAAAGACTGAAGTCAAAAACCGCCTCCTCAACCAAAATAATGATAAATTGCCCCATAAAAATACAAAGCATTCACACCCTCAAATAGCATAACTTTTCATAATTATATCATAACTGCCCCGTAAAAAAAATAGGTATTTCCCGCTCCCGTTCTACAGTTTTTTACCTTTCCCACAGTTTTTATAAATCGTAAAATTTTTGGTTTATTTCTGTT
>JAEZPX010000166.1 GCA_023413275.1 Bacillota bacterium
GTAATTTGTATGCCTGCCGGTGCACCCCTTGCCAAAGTTGAAGCAACAAAAAGTTATGGTGCAGAGGTTGTATTGGTTCCCGGTGTTTATGACGATGCTGCTGCAAAAGCTGCGGAGCTGAAAGAGGAAAAGGGATATACCTTTTTACATCCCTTTAATGATGACTATGTAATGGCAGGACAAGGAACCATTGGTCTTGAAATTTTGGAACATTTAGAAGATGTTGAAGTTGTGCTTGTTCCCATTGGCGGCGGCGGCTTAATCAGCGGTGTTGCTTGTGCAATTAAAGAATTGAAACCTGAATGCAAGGTTTATGGTGTACAGGCTGAAGGCGCACCTTCCATGTTTAATTCCATCCGTGATGGTAAAATTGAAACACTGGCTGAAGTAAACACTGTTGCCGATGGTATTGCAGTAAAACAGCCGGGAGACAAGACTTTTGAAATGTGTCAGAAATATGTGGATGGAGTTGTTACGGTTTCTGAGGAAGAAATTGCTTCTGCAATTTTAATGCTTTTGGAAAAACACAAAATGGTAGCAGAAGGTGCCGGTGCAGTTTCTGTTGCGGCAGCAATGTATAATAAGGCTGATATTCAGGGCAAAAAGACTGTATGTATTATTTCCGGCGGTAACGTGGATATAAATATTTTAGACCGTATTATTGATAAAGGATTACAGGTGAATGGTCGCTTGACAAAATTCTCTGTAACAATGATTGATAAGCCTGGTCAGCTGACACAGATGCTTCAAATTATCGCAGAAGCCGGTGCAAACATTTTCAATGTAAACCATGACCGTATGGTACGTAATATTGCAGTTGGAAAATGCGTTGTAGATGTAACTGTGGAGACAAGAAACAAAAACCATTGTGAAGAGCTGATTGAGAAGCTTGTATCTAAGGGTTATGATGTAAAGTAAAAAATTAAAGTTATGAGGCTTTTAAATTTCCCCCAAATATTAAAAGTCAAAAAAAGACATCCTTTTGTTGAAAAAAATAAAAGGATGTTTTTTATTGTTGCATAGTATGGATATAACTACTATAATACTATAAGTTGACTATAACGATGGAGGGATATTATGGAAGGGAAGAAAAAGGCCGGTATTCTGATTACACTAAGCGGCGCTATTTGCTGGGGTATATCAGGGTGTTTCGGGCAATTTTTATTTGTGGAAAAAAATATTACTGCGGAGTGGTTGGTTGCCATAAGACTTATTTTCGCAGGAATATTGCTGATAGGATTGGGTTTGATTCTGCAAAAGGGCAAGATGTGGGAGATTTTCAAAAATAAAGCTGACATGAAGCAGCTTCTCATCTTTTCTCTGTTTGGAATGTTAATGTGCCAATATACATATTTTGCGGCAATCCAACATTCCAATGCAGGAACGGCAACAGTTTTACAGTCATTAAATCCACTAATCATTTTAGGTGTTGTTTGTGTAAAGGGAATGCGGTTTCCAAATAAGATAGAGGTTGCGGCAATTATTGCGGCATTTTTGGGTACGTTTTTACTTAGTACTCACGGAGATGTTTACAATATGTCTTTGACCGGAACGGCGTTGTTTTTTGGATTAGCTTCTGCACTGGGTGCGGCACTTTACAGTCTGCTTTCTGGGGGATTGATGAAAAAATATGGTGTTTATGTAGTGGTTGGATTTGCCATGTTTTTTGCAGGCATCATTATGATTCCTTTTGTTCGCCCTTGGAACTATGAAATTTTATGGGACTCTGGAACCATTATGGGCGTTTTGGGGGTTGTAATCATTGGTACTGCGGTTGCTTTCTCTTTGTTCTTGAAGGGTGTCAGCCTGGTGGGTCCTTTTTTAGGAAGTCTTTTGGGAAATATAGAACCGGTTACGGCAATTATAGTATCCTTACTATTTCTTGGTTCTGTGTTCCATCCTACTGAACTGGTTGGATTCATTTTGATTTTAGGCACTGTGCTGGGACTATCCGTTTATTCCGGCAAAGGAGTGAAAGTAAAGAAGAAAATGATGGAATACGAAGTTGATCAGGTTAGACATCGTGGAAGAGACCTGGAGTGTGTGGGAAAATGATTTAGCTGAAGCTGTGAGAACATAGTTCTAAAAGCGGCAATTTACAGGAATGTCAACTATATTAAAAAGGTTTGGATTGGTGAAAAGGTTTTTACAAGAGTAGAGAAAACACAATTGAAGGCCATTCTTTATTTTAAAAACAGCTTCATCATATGAAAAAAAGCCCCAGCAAAGCGAATATAACGCCAAGCGGGGCTTTTTTGGTATCAAAGTATAATTTTATTTTGCATTACAGCCGGGAGCTGCTACAGATGATGCAGGAGCCACGGCAGGGCGGTCGTAGTAAGGACTTTTTTCTGATACGGAAAGGGGTACACCATAGCCTAAGAAAACCTTTTCTGAGAAAATACCTAGAGATAATGCAGCTTTTCCGGCAGAAAACATAATTCTGTTGTCGATACGATGTGCCGCCGCTACAGATACGGCGGAGCCCATGGCAATGCCTAAATCCCCTACGGCAAAGGCACAATGGGTGCCGCTTTTATTGGCTCCGAAGCAGTCTCCAGCGCCACAGTAATTACAGTAAGGTAAACCTCTATAGGTTTCCTGTGCCCCGAAGAGAACAACGCAGGCGGATAGGTCTACGTTCTCTGCATCTCTTATATAAAATGGTTGACGGGTTTCCTCCCCGATTTTTCTCATTTCTGCCGCCAGGGCATCCTTATCCTCTCCATCAATAATGAGGGATTCCATGCTGTCTCTTCCACAGCCTTTTGGCGCTGTTTTCGCTGCCGCAATCATGAGAGAAGCTACAGTTTCAATAGCTCTAAGTTGAAGCTTTTCACCACTATATTTCATCTTATGTTCCTCCTTTTCCTTTAGTAAATTGAATTCACAGTTCATTATACAGTATGTTTTATAAAAGATGCAATATCGTAGAGGAAATTGCGTTGATAAAAAGGGTGCGTGATCTGCATATTTATGGTATAATTTTATATTAAAGGCAAACAGTGGTTCGTAAATTTTGTTTCAAAGATAGATGAGGTGAGTAATTTGGCAGAGCAGAAGAAAACAACAAGAAAAAGCGGTTCAGGTACAACAAAGACCCCCGCAAAATCTACTGCCGTGAAAAAAAATACAAATGGAAAGACCGGTACAGGGAAAAGCAGTTCCCCAAAAAGCCAGCATAAGGGTAATGCTAAGGTAATAGAAAATGATAGTCGTTTTGGGGATAGCATTCTAGACGAGGTAATCCTAATTATAATTATGTTGATTTCACTAGTTGCTGAAATCAGTGTGCTTACTGAAAAAATGGGAGTCATTGGGCATTTGTTCAGCAGTTTATTTAAGGGACTGTTTGGCTTTGCAGGAGTCCTATTGCCGTTATGTATTATTATCTATTGTGGATGGCTTTTGGCAAGCGAAGAGAGAAAAATGCCTGTGGTTCGTGGCCTTGGTGGACTGCTGTTTCTTCTTTGTGTTGCGGCAGGGGTACATTTGATACACCCCATTGAAGCTGAAGCCAACTTAAAATTTTTCCAAAGAGTGGGTTTTTACTACGGAGAAGGGGCAATGGGCAACGGCGGTTTGTTTGGTGTTGCCTTAGGCGGTATGCTATATGGTGCTTTTGATACTTTGGGCAGCACATTGGTATTAATTTCCCTTTTAATTATTTCGTTTATTATGGCAACAGGAAAGTCCTTTTTTCAGGCGGTTTCTGACTATTCGGCTCACCAAAAGGCAATGCAAAAGGTGAGACAAGAAAAAATAAAAAGCAGAGCGGAACAGATTCGACTAATGGAGCAGGCAGAAGCTGAAAAGCGGGAGCGCCGTCGACAGCGGGAAAAAAAGAAAGGCAGTTACAATATTGAGCTCAGAGATGAGGAAGGCTGTGAGGTTGAGACTCCAGAAATAGAAGAAACGGTTTTCCGTAAAAAAGACCCTATAAAACTTAAGAAAGCAGACCCCATTTATAACTTTATATTCCAAGAAGAGCAGGAGGGGGCTGATCAGGAAGAAGTTCAGGACTTTGAGATTGAATCCGTCAGTGAGAATCAGCAAAAGGACGAAGAAATTCCAATTATGATTCATTCCAAGGCTGTTCAGGACGAAGGGGATGAAATGATTGAGGAAATTTTCAGAGAAACCCCAGAAAAGGAAATTTTGTTATCTGAAGAGGAAGAGGTTTTTTCACAGGACGAGCCTCTTGGTAAAACAGAGGAAATACCAATTGTTGTTCTGGATGAAGAAGCAGAGGGCTTAAATGCTTCTGATGATTTGGATATGTCTGAAAGCGTCAATATTTCAGACGATTTAGAAAAAACATTGGATGTTGATGATTTGGAAGATGCCCAAGAAAAAGAAGAGCAAGAAAAAACTGCCAAGGAAGCGGAAAGTGTCCCTGAGGAGGAAGTACCTGTTGAGCCAATCGAAGAAGAAATTCCCTATGTTTTTCC
>JAEZPX010000168.1 GCA_023413275.1 Bacillota bacterium
TTTTCCATGAAAAACACCCCATCTGGAAGTTTTTTCGTATATAAAATGTCTTTTTCTCATGGACTATTCCCTTAAAACCGAAAAAATGGTATAGTATGGTATAGAAATAGAATAAAAAGTAAAACTGTATTCTATAGAGAACAAAGGAGGTAATTTCTTATGGCAACACCACATATTTCAGCAGAAAAAGGGGAGTTTGCAAAAACCGTGTTGATGCCCGGTGATCCCTTACGGGCAAAATTTATCGCCGAAACATTTTTGCAGGACGCCGTTTTAGTCAATAATGTCAGAGGTATTCAAGGCTACACAGGCACATATAAGGGAACGAGGGTCTCCGTTATGGCCAGCGGCATGGGCATGCCCTCCATGGGGATTTACAGCTATGAGCTGTTCTCCTTCTATGATGTGGAAAATATCATTCGTATCGGTTCTGCAGGGGCTTTCAATGATAAGCTTCAACTGAGAGACATTGTAGCCGGCATGGGCGCAAGCACCACCTCTAATTTTGGTGCACAGTATGAAATTGCAGGAACCCTCTGTAATCTGGCAGATTATGAACTGTTGACTGCAGCTGTGGATTCTGCAAAAGAATTGGGGCAGGACCTAAAAGTAGGCAACATTTTGTCCTCTGATACTTTCTATGATGACCGTCCAAACAACATGGAAAATTGGACAAAAATGGGCATTCTTTGCGTAGAAATGGAAGCTGCGGCTTTATACATGAATGCAGCCAGATTGGGCAAAAGAGCTTTAGCCCTTTTAACCATTTCGGACAAACCACTTACAGGAGAAGAAACCACTGCTGAGGAGAGACAGAACACCTTCACTCAGATGATGGAGATTGCCTTAGAAACCGCAATTAAAATGGATAAAAAATAATTGTAATGTCACAAGGGGGTATCGAAACTTTCGGTACCCCTGCTTATTCTTTTTACCCCACACTACAGGAGGATTTTATATGGAATTACCCATTGTCACCCTAAAAAAGGGTGAAGGCCGCATGTTAAAGGCAGGCGGGCTTTGGATTTATGATAACGAAATTGCCCAAACCGATGAAGGAATTGTCAACGGTCAGCTGGTATCTGTCTTGGACTTTGACGGCTATCCTTTGGGCACAGGGTTTTACAACAATCATTCTAAAATTACAATCCGGATAATGACACGGGATAAAAACACCGTAATTGATGAGAATTTTCTTCGTAACCGTGTGGAAGCCGCTTGGGCTTACCGCAAGAAAACCGTTGACACCTCCTCATGCCGCCTTATTTTTGGTGAGGCAGACTTTTTGCCCGGCCTAATTGTTGATAAATTCTCTGATGTGCTGGTGGTACAATCCTTAGCCTTAGGCATTGATAAAATGAAGGCTGATATTTTAAATTTTTTGGTGGAGACACTGGAAAGAGACGGCATTTCCATTCGGGGTATTTATGAAAGAAGTGATGCAAAGGTTCGTCAACAAGAAGGCATGGAACGGACAAAAGGATTCTTAAGCCAACCCTTTGATACAAAAGTAGAAATTATTGAGAACGGTGTAAAATACATGGTTGATGTAGAGGATGGACAAAAAACAGGATTTTTTCTTGCCCAAAAATATAATCGTGCTTCCATTCACAAGCTTTGCCAAGGGGCTGATGTATTAGATTGCTTTACCCACACAGGCTCCTTCGCTTTAAATGCGGGCATTGCAGGCGCCAAAAATGTTTTGGGCATTGATGCCTCTCAGCTTGCCGTTGACCAAGCCGCTGAGAATGCCAAGTTAAACGGCTTGGAAAGCGTGGTTCATTTTCAATGCGAGGACGTTTTTGAGCTTCTCCCCCGTTTAGAAAAGGAAGGCAAGAAATTTGATGTCATTATTCTTGACCCTCCCGCTTTTACAAAATCCAGAAACTCCATAAAAAATGCAATCAAAGGCTACCGTGAAATTAACTTACGGGCAATGAAATTTGTGAAAGACGGGGGATTCTTAGCAACCTGTTCCTGTTCCCACTTCATGACCCCCGAATTATTCACACAAACTATAGGACAAGCCGCAAAAAATGTGCATAAGCGCCTTCGACAGGTGGAATGTCGCACCCAGTCTCCCGATCACCCCATTCTTTGGGCTGCCGATGAGTCCTATTATCTAAAGTTTTATATCTTTCAGGTGTGCCAAAATCCCTGATTTTCTCCAACTACGAAGAACAGGCAATGATGATAGCCCATACCGCTATCATCATTGCCTGTTCTTTTTTTTGAGGGGAGGTATATCTATGTCAATATATTTGAAAAGCCGGAAAGGCTTGTTTGCAATTTCATATACATAGGATATCAAATCTTTTTGAAGAAACAATGGACAAAAACCGTCATTTCCTTTAAGAATTGCCGAATAGAATCTTAACGAAAGAACTTTATTTAAAAAAGCCCATACTGCAAGGCTAATCCTGCAGTATAGGCTTTTTATTTTATAAGAATCTTAGCGCAATAATTTTTCTAACACCAAAATCTCTTAATTGCTTAAAAGAGCAATGCCCTTTTCCAAACGGTGAAGGGTTTCTTCCTTGCCCAAAATGTCTGCCAATTCGATGGCACCGCCGGGGGAAGTAGGCTCACCTGACAAAGCTGTTCTTACAGGCCACAATAACTGACCATTTTTAATTCCCATCTCTCCAACCAATGCAATCAAGCTGTCATGAATTGTTGTCTCGCTCCATTCCTCCAATTCCTTCAAAACAGGAATCGCAGCCTTTAAGCTGGCCAATGCAATGACGTCATCGGTTTTCATTTTCTTATGGGTATACAGTTCTGTTCCATACACAGGCAATTCCTTAAAAAAGGCAACCAGAGCAGGAATATCGTTCAGGGTTTCCAAACGTTTTTGCAAAAGTACGGCTATTTTCTTGCCATCCAACTGTGTCTCCCCCAGAGCTTCCTTAAGCTTTGGCTCAGCCAGTGCGTAGAATTTTTCAAATTCCATAGCCTTCATATACTCGCCATTCATCCATGTTAATTTTTTGATATCAAAAATTGCCGGAGATTTGCTTAATCCCCCAATATCAAATTTTTCCTCAAGCTCTTGCAATGTGAAAATCTCGGTATTATCAGAAGGGCTCCAGCCTAATAAAGCAATATAATTTACAATCGCCTCTACCAAATAACCCTCTCTCACCAAATCTTCAAAGGATTTATCCCCATGACGCTTAGAAAGCTTATGGTGGGCATCCCGCATAACAGCAGGCAAATGCACGTAAACCGGCGCATCCCATCCAAAGGCTTGATACAGTAGATTGTACTTCGGTGTAGAGGATAAATACTCGCTGCCTCTTACCACATGGGTAATTTTCATTAAGTGGTCATCTACCACGTTGGCAAAGTTATAAGTTGGAAAACCATCTGCCTTCATCAAAATTTGGTCATCCAGCTCTTTATTTTCCACAGTGATTTCGCCATAAACCATATCCTGAAAGGTAGTTGTTCCCTCTTCCGGCATTTTTTGACGGATAACAAAGGGTTCACCCGCATTTAGCTTCCCCTGTACTTCTTCCTTGGTTAAATGGAAACAATGGCGGTCATACTTGGCAAACGCCGCCCCATCTCCATTGTTTTCTTTCAAGGCCTCCAAACGTTCTTTGGTGCAGAAGCAATAATACGCCTCTCCCTTTTCCACCAATTCCTTGGCATAATCCATATACATGCCCATACGTTCGCTCTGTATATAAGGACCAAATTCACCACCAACATCAGGACCTTCATCATGATGCAATCCTGTCATTTTCAATGTATTATATATAATATCTGTGGCGCCTTCTACCAAACGTCCCTGGTCTGTATCTTCAATACGGAGAATGAATTTCCCCCCTTGAGACTTCGCAATCAAATATTCATATAACGCCGTACGCAAATTACCAATATGCATATATCCCGTTGGACTGGGCGCAAACCTTGTTCTGATTTCCATTATAATACTTCCTTTCACAAATTAATCCTGCAGGCTTTTATAACTCATTCTAGTTTATACGCAAACCTGTCCGCTGTAAAGCCCTTTTTCCAGCGGGTTTGGTGTCACTCTTTCAAAATATTTCACAGTAGGTTTTCCGATTTCCGTTGGACATTCTTTCTATTATAAACACCTTATTATTCAGCTATTTTTTATATAATTGAAAAGCCCCATTGCAATGCAAAACTTTTGCACGCAATGGAGCCTTTTATCCTTTGTATTGTTCTTATTTAACCTTGTCAGCCCCATAGGATAATAACACCTATAATTGGAACTCTTCGTAAAAATTAATTAGATGCTTGCAGTAGTATCTTGCTCAGCTATATATTCTTTATTCATGATTTTTACTATAAATAGAATGAAGCAAAGGGCTGCAAAAATAATCCCTGCAGGATAGGAGATGGCTGCGCTTAACTGAAAGCCTTCAGGTGCCATCAAAATATAGGTACAACTTACAGCTGACATAAATGTTGCAGGGATTACTGCAACCCAAGGCAAAATTTTATTCTTACGCAAGTATGCCGCCGCTGCCCAAAGAGCAATCAAAGCTAATGTTTGGTTACTCCAAGAGAAATATCTCCAGATAATTGTGATGTCTACCTGAGAAAGTAATGCACCAACTGCTAACAATGGAACAGTAACAGTAAGTCTTGGTTTGATTTTTTTCTGATCAATTTTGAACCAGTCAGCAATAACCAAACGAGCACTTCTAAATGCGGTATCACCTGAAGAAATAGGACAAGCGATAACGCCAACCATTGCAATCACTGCACCGATGGGGCCAAGAAGGGTATTACAAATTTCATAAACAACGCCACCCTGTCCGCCAAGTCTTGAAATTGCTTCTGCCAAGCCGCCTGTGCTTTGATAAAAGGCAACGCCTGCTGCAGCCCAAATCAGAGCAATGACACCTTCGCAAACCATTGCACCATAGAAAATTTTTCTGCCGTCTTTTTCACTCTTCATGCAACGTGCCATCAGAGGGGACTGGGTTGCATGGAAACCGGAAATAGCACCACAAGCAACGGTAATAAACATGAAAGGCCAAATCGCCTGTCCCTTAGGGTGAAGGTTGCTAAATGTAATTTCAGGGATGGTATAACCTTGCATTACAATTCCACTGGCTACACCAAGAGCCATAACAATCAAACAAATACCAAAAATGGGATATATTTTACCAATTAATTTATCAATAGGTACTAAAGTCGCCAAGAAATAATACGCAATTACTACAATTAGCCAGAATTTTGCATCAAAAGTTTCCGGAGTTAGCATCGCCAAAAGAGCAGAGGGGCCTGTCGCAAAAACAGTACCAACCAAAACCAGCAATATAACTGAGAAAATACGCATTACGGTTTTCATAAAAGGCCCAAGATAAATGCCTACAATTTCGGAAATACTGGTACCTTTATGTCGCATGGAAATCATACCAGAAAGATAATCATGCACACCACCGGCAAAAATTGTACCAAAGGTAATCCATAAAAATACAGATGGTCCCCACAATGCACCTGCAATTGCGCCATAAATGGGACCTAGCCCCGCAATATTTAATAACTGAATCAAAAAAATCTTACCGTTGCCCATTACTACGTAGTCTGTTCCATCTGCCATAGCGACAGCAGGGGTCTCTCTGTCGTCAGGCTTAAAGGTTCTTTCAATGAAAGCACCATATACCACATAACCTACGATAAGAATTGCAAGACATACGAAGAAACTAATCATAACATTCCCTTCCTCTCATTTAGAAATATGTATTTTATAAGTTCTACTGCTCATGGTGAGCAGGACTTATGCCGTCTGAATTCCCCAGACAGCACAAATGTCACATCCCTTAAGAAATCTGTTTCCAAGCTTGATAAAGTTGTTTTCTGAAACACCTACAAAATACAGCGGATAAAATCTTTATTGTTCCGTTCAAGATTTTATATCAAAATCCAGCAATAAAAATTTATCATTTGAATAGTTCAAAAATATATCTATTGAGAATAACTACAAATCCCAATACCACCGCAATATCACAACTTTGTCTATACCCTGTCACACATTTCTTAAGAAATATGATGCTAAGGAAAGGATATCTCATTTTTAAGTTTTTGTACTGTTTTCTGTTGTCACTGGTTAATAATCAAGCATAAAAAGCAGAATCGGCTGTGCAAAATGCATTTCATTTTAATGTAATTTTAACGCTTATTTAAAATCTAGTATAAAAAACACAACATTTCCAATTTCTCTTGCATCTTTTCGTCGGGTAATATAACAGAAACCTATGGGGTTTGGTTCAATCAGTCACCCTTATTTTGTTTATTTCTTCTCAAACAAAGGTAAGCTGCAGCATTCAATTTTACCTTTTCACCCCAGAAAAAAAAGGGCTTTCTTTTTAAAGAAAAGCTCTTTTTTCTATGCCTTATATATCTTATTACGATTTTAAAGTAAGTAAACCCAAGGGACCCTAAAGTCCGCCTCCAACCTTTTCCACCGCTACATACTGAAACGTCGTTTTAACTCTTTTATCTGATTTCTGCCTACCGTCAAAATCTCCTTTTCATAACCCTGCATCTTCACACAAGTCGTATTATTAAACCAAGGATATATTTCTATTACATACTCTAAATTAATCAAATAGCTTTTATGAATGCGGAAAAATCCACTTTCCCTCAGCCGTTCCTCAAAGGAATTCATGGAGCAAGATGCTGTATAAGACTTTCCCTTAGCATGCACAATGCATGCCCGTTTCCCCGTTTCAATGTAAACAATATCAGCAATATCCAATAAAATCATCTTCTTGTCGCTGTTGATGGAAATCTTTGAAATGGCTCTTTTCTCATCTTCCCTTAGAGATGTCTTCTCATTGGTTTCCTGCCTACGCTTTTTTAAGAACCGCTGTATCGTTTGCTCAATTCTTTTAGGATCAAAGGGCTTTAAAATATAGTTTAATGCATCAATATCAAAGGCCTTCTCTGCATAACTGTTATATGCAGTGGCAAACACAATTTCAACCTGAGGAAGAGCCTTTTTAGCCATGGCAGCCAAAGTAGTCCCATCCATATCTCCTAAATTAATGTCCATAAAAATCAAGTCAAAGTCTTCTTTCAAAAATAACTCCATTGCCTCAGAACCAGAGCTGGCCTCCATGATTTCCCCATCCTCCAGACAGTCTAAAATCAAATGCCGCAATTCACTTCTGGATGGCCTTTCGTCATCTACAATTGCTATTTTCATGTCTCCACCCCCTTTTCCATTGGAATTTTAATAGTCACTTCCGAGCCTTCTGACGAAGCCTGAATTTCCAGCCCATAATCCTGTCCATAGATGCTACGCAGTCTCTTGTCCACATTGGAAAGCCCAACCTTTGAACTATCCAAAGTATCATTATGCAATGCATTTATAATTTCCTGTGGGATACCATATCCTGAATCCTTTACTGTAATTTTCACCATTTTCTCTGTTTGCCACCCTTGAATGGAGACCCTTCCGACGCTTCTCCTCATTGCACCATGCTTTACAGCATTTTCAACAATTGGCTGTAAGATAAAACTTGGAACCTGACAGTGCAAATCGGTAGGCACATGGATATCTAATGTCAATCTTTCCTCAAACCTAGCTTTCTCCAATTGCAAATAGGCGTCCACATGAGAAAATTCATCATAAATATCAATCATATATTGATTGGTATTCAAAGTATTTCTGAAATAAGTGCTCAAAACGATTAATAATTCCCTTGCCTTTTCCGGCTTCTCACGACAAAACGCAGTAATGGTATTTAAAGCGTTAAACAAAAAATGTGGGTTAATTTGAGATTGTAAGGCCCTAAACTCTGCCTTTTGCAACATCTCTCGTTGTTTTTGCGCCTCTGCCAATTCCAATTGAGTAGAAAAGAGCTTTGCCAGACCATCAACAAAATCTTTGTCTGTTTGAATTGAAAGTTTAAATTTTTTGGTAAAAACCAAAATTGCCCCCACTACATTGCCTTTGCTATGCAAAGGTGCTCCCACAATGGTAAAATTCTTCAAATGTTCATAAAAAACATCACCTTCTTCTGCCCCTTCGGCAACCATGACCCCATTTTTACCGATTACCAATTGGGCAATTTGAGGTAGGGATTTTCCCTCCATATGATCTTGTAATGCCGCAACATTACATTGATAGCTGAGTATCTTTTCCTTATCTGTTATAGCCACTCCGCCATCTTTAATATTTTCCAAAATCATTTTTGTGACCTTATCCATATTTTCTTTGTTATACATTCCTTTTCGTAAAAAGGGCAGGCACTGCTCGGAAATATCAAATGCAAGTTTAATTCTTTTGGCAGACTCATTATCCTGCTCTATGAAAATAGAATTGAAAACAGAAATGAAAATTACCATACCCAAAGAATTAAATATGATCATTGGCACCGCAATGATTCGTACCGTCTCCAGTGCCGCTGGGTAAGGCTTTGCCACCAGTAAAATGATTATCATTTGAAATACCTCTGCCAAGGCAGAAATCAAAAAAATATCTATTTTCTTCCAATCATTCCGCTTTAAATATTTTGATGCTAAAACACCAATAACTCCCTCAACAAAAGTAGAAATTGCACAAGCCGCAGAGGTGAATCCTCCCACGTCAAAAAAATATCGATGCAATCCACCGATTATTGCTGCTCCCATCCCTACAATAGGCCCACCAATAATACCCCCTGACATTACGCCAATAACACGGGTATTCACAATGGCACCATTTACATCCGTTCCTGTATAGGTAGACAACACACTAATTAAACCGAAAATCACCGCCAAAGCAACATTGGATTTGATATCTGCCTTATAAGAAAACATAAATTGCTTAATGAAGGTTGTTTTTGTCAAAAGCTGGGCAATAATTACCAGCATAGATAAATTCAAGATTAAATTTTTCAGAATGTCCAGTGTCATATATTTCCCCCGTTTATTACAATTTCTTTATTTTAGGATACTACAACCCACCAAAACGGTCAACATAAGGGATTTTGGTTATCTTATTATCTCACATGAATACCAATAAATCCTCTTATTCTAAGGTTTTCATTTCATATTTTTTGTATATTGCAACTGGAAATTTATATCACCAATGTGGGCACTTATCCACCTTTATAAGATGGAATTCATTGCTATTTTTATTTGCACATGCTATACTAATTCAAATTATAATGCTTTTTATCAGCCCAAACAGGCAAAGCTTGGGCTATCCCACATAAAACTTTTTCATCTGCTTGGCAGTTTATGGTGAAGATTTGCAACTCCCAAAAAACCAGAAAGAAGGTGTTACAAAATGGAGTTGAACCAAAACAATATTCGAAAAATTAGAGGTCTGATTGTTTTTGCCATTCTTATTCTAATTGGACTTTACCGCTTTGACATTGTAATTGGCTCTTTCAAATTTATACTTCATATCCTCCTGCCCCTATTTTTGGGCTGTGCCATTGCTTTTATTTTAAGTGTTCCCATGGATCGGATTCAAAAAATACTGTTTACCAAGCCCTTGCTTACGGCAAAGGGAAAGAAAAAACAGCATATAGAAAAAATGGTAAACCCCATCAGCCTTATCTTGGCCATCATTTTTGTGCTTGCACTGCTGTTTATCGTTACTGCACTGGTTTTGCCCCAACTGGCAACCACTGCAAGCGATTTGGCCCAATCTCTACCCCAAAGAATTCCAGACCTAGAGGCAAAACTTGAAAGCTTCTTTTCCGCAAACCCCGAAGCTTTATCTTATCTGTCAACCATTGAGATTGATTGGCAAAAATTAGTTACAGGTGTAGCTGACTTTTTCAAGTCAGGCATAGGCAATATCTTAGATTCCACTTTTGTGGTTGCAAAGGGTATACTAAGTGCCTTTACCTCCTTTTTTATCGGTTTTGTTTTTGCTTGCTATATCTTACTGCAAAAAGAGACCTTAGGCAGACAAATTCGGAAGCTTCTTTTTGCTTTTTTACCACAAAAATATGCGCAAAGAACAATTGAAATCTGTGATCTGACTCACAAAATTTTCGCCAGCTTCTTGGCCGGCCAGTGCCTTGAGGCAGTGATCTTAGGCTTGATGTTTTTCGTAGCAATGTCTATTATGCGTCTTCCTTATGCACTACTAATCGGCGTGTTTATTTCTTTTACCGCACTAATCCCTATTTTTGGGGCTTTTATCGGGCTATTGCTGGGCACGTTCCTGATTTTAACGGTGAATCCAGCACAAGCACTTATCTTTATTATCCTGTTCTTCATTTTGCAACAGGTTGAAGGTAACCTGATTTATCCCCATGTAGTAGGAGGCTCTGTTGGATTACCCTCTATCTGGGTTCTTGCGGCAGTCACCATCGGTGGAAGTTTATTCGGAATCATTGGAATGCTTGTATTTATACCGATTGTTTCCGTTCTTTATATTCTCCTTCGTGAAGCAACCAATCATCGCCTAAAAGAAAAAAATCTGAACGTAGAATAAAGGGGCTAGTAGAGTCTCTGGTGTACCTAAACATAAAAGGAGTACCGATAGCTTCGGCACTCCTTTTTATTTTTATCCTTTTTCAATCGTATTCAAATATTGGCAAATTGCCTGATAATAGGCTTGGGCAGCCTTTGCACATCCTTCGTCTGTACCAAAATCCTTTACATCCTGTTCATTGGTAACAAAGCATTGCTCCACCAAAACTGCTGGACAATTCATATTTTTTAACATTCCAAAGGTATCATAGTCATAAACTTGTGTATCAGTGGAATCTATCAAAAGCTTAGAGGCATTGCCCGTTTCATCAGGTACATAATATCCAAACCGAACGCCATCAGGCCCTCGCAGCCTTGCTCCTGCTACCTTCATTTCCGTTGCTATGTATTGAGCGAATACCAAACTTTTCTCATAGTTCTTTTTTCCCGGAGGAGAAGGATAGCATTCGAATCCATAGGCTGATGCATCATCACCGGAATTGGCATGGATGGAAAGCACCAAATCCGGCTTTGCCCTTTGAAAAAGCTTATTTCTATTGGTAATAGTTTTATCCTCACCATCTTTTCGAGAAAGAACCACACGAAAACGCCCATCTGCCTCCAATAGCTCTGCCAGCTTGGCAGTGGTTTTCTCCGTCAGCTCAACCTCTTCAATGATACCCACTGCTCCGGTATCAACACCACCGTGACCGGCGTCTAGGCCTATAACGTAGGGCTTGCTAAAGTGAAAATAAATCTCGAATCCAACATAGCCCAAAATAAAAAGGAAGATTAGTAAGATTAGCTTGATGGGCAATCTGCCTTTTCGGCGTCTGCGCCGCTTTTTCTTTATTCTCTGCGGCTCATATTCCCGCCAATTTTTGCCTTTCATACACTGTCACTCCTAATTTTCAATGGATCGTAAACACTGCCCGTGATCCCCATGTTGCTTGCTCAAAGAATTTTAAACAACCCTCTGATTTCCCAGATTTGTCATTCCTCAAAACTAGTCTCATGTCAAAAAGGCTCATAGGAAAAAGCAGTCAAAATTAAATTGTAAAAGTCTCATTTGCTTTGGAAATTTGTATGATTTTATTTCCATAAGTCTTTTCCTTCAGCATTTGACAAACCTCAAACTTTCCCCAAAAATGCATAGGGAATACAGCGTCTGCATCCACTTCTTGCATAAAGTAATCCGTCGCCCAGTGGTACTTGTCTTGTAAGCGTAAATCCGCAGGGATAAATGCCACCTGAAATTTTCTGCCTTTTATTTTCAGAATCTCCTCTTGATAGCTTTTTGCGATATCATCATTAAATTCCTGACTCTCTCCATTCCAATGCCACCAATTCAAGTCTCCACCATGGTAAATTGCTTTTCCATCAGCCTGCACAATAAAGGCTACACCCTCATCATTAGATAATAAGGTCTCAATGGTAAGCCCATGGAATTGATAGGTCTCATGGGGCTTCACATACAAAGCCTCTCCCGAAAAGGCAGCATCCAAAGTGATATCATGGGAGATGACATAGGCTGCACTATCCACCCAATCAAGTATTCTTGTGTCAAAATGGTCACTATGATTGTGGGAAACAAAGAAAATAATGTCCTTGCCCTTATAGTCCTTAGGGTCAAAAAAATCAAAACGCTTTCCCTGGGGGTAATAGTCAAAAATCAATACCTTGTTTTCTGTTTCCACTAAAAAACCGCTATGATTAAAATAAGTTACTTTCATAAGACCTCCTTGATTATTCATAAGCCAGCTGTTTTTTAAAAGCGAATGAATCAATTTCATCACAGATTCAGCTCTAAATGACCAGTGACTTTTCCAATATACCGTCAAACAGAATTACTGAATTTACCATATAATTGTACCACACTTTTCTCTATTTTCTACCCTTATAAAAAAGACTTAAGAATTTCTCAAGTCTTTTGGTGAAAATGCAGTGATTTAGAAATATAACAAAACGATAAAACCTTCAAATTATAAGTAGAGAGGTAACTCTTTTGACCCTAATTTCCCACCATTTCTTTTTTCAAGGCAATCTCCCCTTGTGCCAATAGTTTTTCCGAAACACAAGTATCGTATAGCCAGTGCCTTAATTCAGCTTCCTTCAAAATCAAAGGCATACGATGGTGCACCTGTGCTATTTCACCCATGCTGTGGGTGGTTAACACCACAACTTCTGTTCTCTCCCCCTGTTTACGAAATAAAGCAGCAAAGTAAAGAAGACCTTCGCCAACTTGAGAAAATCTAAAACATTGATGATCATGATTCCATTCAAAAAAGCTATGGGCAGGTACAATACATCTATTTCTTTCAAAACAGGACTGAAAAATCCCCTTTGATAAAACCGTTTCCTGCCTTGCATTATAAATCAATTTGCCTTGATTGGTCTGAAAGCCCCAATAACCCAAGGAGGCTGTAGTTTTTCCAAACGTTGATACTTGAAGATAAGGAATTTCATCGGAGGGACGGGCAATCTGAGGAATTTTTGTTTCTGGTGTTTTCCTCCAGATCTCCCCCATAATTTTCTGTACTGCTTTACTACCATCTTCTTGATTCCAAAAAAACAGCCTACACATGCTCTACCTTACGCATTTCACCTGTATCTGGATTCATCACAAAACCATAAACCTCAACACCTTTATGAATCAAAGGATGGGTCTTGATAATCTCCACCGTTTTTTCAACAGCATGACAAACATCCCCAAAGCCAGTTAACCATTCAACGGGGTTACGATGATTTCTCTCCGCCTCATCCAAAGCCGCTTGAGTGATGCCTTTTGCTTTCATTTTCTCTACAATTTTTGCACCATCTAAAATGCGTCCACCGCAATCATCATGGCCAATTACCAAAACTGTATCCACACCCAACTCATATATAGCAACAAGCAGGCTGAAAATAACACTTCCGTAAGGATGACTGATTTGTGCACCGGCATTCTTAATCATTTTTACGTCGCCATTTTTTAATCCAAGGGCTGCAGGCAGAAGCTCTGTCATTCTAGTATCCATGCAGGATAAAATAGCTATTTTTCGGTCAGGATATTTAGACGTAGCATATTTTGAATATAACTCGCTCTCAACAAACACCCGATTATACTCTAATATCTTTCTCATTTGGTCGTTCATTGTTTATCCTCCTCTTTTCTATTCCTCTGTTTCTCATCCCGCTTCATAAAGGTATAAATCATGAAAAACCATAAAACAATCAACCCCAGCGCAACGGGAACCATATGTTTTACTAAGATGTCCCCACCCAGAAAATGTATCCATAAAAAAAGCCCTAGTGAAACAATGATAAAATATGCTCCGGTTATTATTTGCATATGTCCCTTCATTTTTACGCCTCTTTTCTGCTGAAAGCTCTTTTTGGAAGACAGAATCCTAAGTTTCTTCTTCACGGAAAACATACAAGTTTAAAAAAACATTTACGTTCACTTGACAGATATGGTTTAAATCTAAATTGCATTAATAATAACATAATAATTAGTATTCAGTAAAGCTAATTGTTTATAGAGAGAAAACCTTATAAGATATAATCATTTTGAGTATTGTTTCATACAAAGGCTAATTGAATAAGTAGTCTCTTACGCAACTATGGAATCAAAAACAAAAGACTCTAATCAAAATATGATCAGAGTCTTTAATCCTGTTAATTTATGCAATTAGCTTAAAACTTCTGAAGATACATACATTACTCCATCTACTAAAGTCGCAGCCCTTGCTGCTTCTTTTTCTTTTCCATCCACTACAAAAAGCGCTTCATCAATTGTGATTTTCATACTACTATCTGCTTTTTCAACTAAGATAGCTTTATCTCTGCCTTGCCAAGTTACTGTAAAGCCTTTTGCTTCTGCTGTGTCACGCAAAGGTAACCAATCTATTGTTCCTGCCTCATTACCTTTTGTCTCTTCATCACCATTTGCTTCCGTTGGCTCACTGACATCTACAGTATCTTTTTCAAGTACCATTATAAAAGAAGGTGTCGTTTGCGCCGGAATACTTCTTGTGGTTACAGTATAAAAAACCAAAGCATTTTGCCCTTTTACCATATCCGAAGTCACGCCAATTTTGCTTACCCCTGAGTTTGTCAAAACCGTGTCATCCCCGATATTAAGCTTCAACTTGTTATTTTCATCTGTGAAGTTCTCATCAAAATGACCTACCATGTATTCACCCTTATCAGCATTTGCCACTATTACTGTTGGGCTACCTAAGTATGGAGGCATGCTCATACCCATGGGGCTTAATTCAGGATAAATTACGGAAACTACCATACCTTTCGTTAAATTGCTTGCCGAAACGCTTTTCCCTGTTTCTCTATCAACAATAACACTGCCAGCAGTAACGCTAAATCTCAAACCTCCCTGCTCACTTGAAATCGTTACAACCTGTGTTCCATCTTCTCCACCTTCGTCAATGTCAATAATCTTTCCTTCATTTACAATAAAACCCTGTATTTTTTCCTGTTCTGCCATATTTATCTCTGGCGCAGACACTGACGTTACTTCTGTTTTAGCAGTTACCTTACTCTCTGTATCTGTATTTGCAAAGGCCACTGTACCGCCTGTTATTGCTAATATCATACTCAATGCTAATGCATTTTTTACATTCTTTTTCATCATTCATTTCCTCCTAAAAAATAAAATATATTTGTTCTAACACATATCTCAGACGGAAAAATAATCTCAAAAGTTCCTAAAATTCTTAAATACATTAATTTATATCCTCAATTTATTAACCCCTTGTAAAAAACGAGACAATAAAACCCCCTAAAACCAAGGGTTTCAGTTGAAAAATCTTTTTTAATACCATATTCCTTAATCAAATATAGATAATTTAAAAAACAACTACAAATAAATGAAATAATCTCATTAATATGGTATATTAATAGCATCCATAGTAAGGAGGATGTTTTATGATTAAAATAGCTATATGTGATGATAACAAATATGTTTGTGGAGAAATTGAACAGATTATTTATAATTACAGTGAACAACGCAACATTAAAATCGACATTGAAGTTTTTTACGATGGAAAAGACTTATTTAGCTTCATTATGAATGAGCATTATTTTGATTTAATTTTTCTTGATATAGAACTAAAAAGCACAACCGGTATTGAAGTTGGAACTAAAATTAGAAATAAACTGCAAGATTACATAAGTAAGATTGTTTTCATATCATCAAAATCAGGATATGAAAGACAACTTTTTGATATTCAACCATTGAATTTTTTGGACAAGCCTATTGATAAAGAAAAGTTAATAAAATGTATTGATTTAGCATTGAAACTGTTAGATAAAGAGAAGAAAATTTTCAAATATAAAGTTGGGAAAGAATATAGGCAAATAGCATTTCAAGATATTTTATATTTTGAAAACAAGCTTAGGAAGGTAAAAATTACTACATTGGATGAATCAGACGAATTTTACGGAACTTTACCCAATATTAAATCGCAGTTGCCAGATATCTTTGTGTTTACACATGTTTCATACATAGTAAATTTTAATTATATTACAAAAATTTCAGGTGATAGTATTTTGATGATAAATGGATCCAATATACCTATTAGTAAAAGAAACCTTAAAGATATACAGCAATTTCAAATCCAATTTATAAAGATGTTTCGAGATATCAAATAATGAATTCATTTTTATTTTAACAATTCTTCTCTATTTAATATCAATACTATAAATTAAAATACTAAGTTTACGTATGCTTCAATCAAAAGGAAGTTAAGTCATTTGATGTTTTGACTCCATATATGTATTTAAAACAAACAAGTATTTAATTAAATAAATACTTATGTGTTTTTTATTTTATTTCATATGAATATTAAACAATCAATTATTACATGAAAACATACCAATTATTACAATTTACCGCACACATGGACAAAATATGATAC
>JAEZPX010000284.1 GCA_023413275.1 Bacillota bacterium
GGATAAAATTGAGTATTTCAGCGCTGAAAAAGAAGAAGATGAGTTAGACGAAGAAAATTTTTATGATGATGATATGGATAGTCTTGATTTTGAAGACAAAGATATCAATAAAAAAGACAATGATAAATTGCTGGATGAGATTACAGTATCGTTCACAGATAGAGATGATAGTTCTACTATATTAAGTACTTCTCTTGATAAAGATACAAAAATCAAAGTTTTGGTTGATGCTGGTGTCAATAATATAGATAATAAAGACAATTTATCCTTTAGAGGTTTTGGTCTGAATTATAAAACAGAAGAGGATAATACGATAAATGTTTTACAATATAAGACAAATGAATTTGCCATGGGTGGCTATCGGTGGAGGAATAGTTTTACTCAAGAAATTGAATTACCAAAGGGAACAAGTGAATTGATTTTTGATGGCTATGGTGGCAAAAATTACGAGCTAAATATAAATATTCAAGTCTTTGCTGTGGATTGATATTATTAGCCAGTGCGCTGGGAAACTCTTAAAGCAATTCATAATCAAAGGCAAACCACTACTAATAAAAGTAAGGAGATACGTGTTCAGTATAAGAAAACGTATCTCCTTTTTTATGAGAATTAAACAGTTGTTAAAGTGGACTTTATTGCATTATAATAATTCTTTATAGCTTTTTATATATTTATCAGCATAAGAACATATTTCACTGCTGTCTGCTTCGGTGACGGGGTCAGCGATGGCATAAACGGTAAATCCACCCTTTTTTGCCCCCTGCACAGCATAAAGAGCATCCTCAAAAACAATGGTATTTTCCAAAGAGCCCCCAAGTTTTTCCATCGCAATGCGAAACACATCAGGTTCGCTTTTATAGTGCCCAGTTTCACTGCATGTTAAAATAAACTGAAAATATTTTAAAAGATCAAGTCGTTCTAAAGCTGGTTGAATATAACTTGCCTCTGATGCGGTTAACACGCACATTTTAGTGCCATTCTCCAATTCTTTGTCTAAAAAGTCTCTGGCATATGGTTTCAGTGGAATTGTATTCTTATAGGCATCTTCTACATAATAAATAATCTCTTGAATGATTTCTTCCTGACTATGGGTTACGCCTAAATGAGAACGAAAATATTCTGCTGTTTGGCCAATTGTTTGGGCTTTGACAACACTATGTAAATTTTCGGGGATGGCGAAACCATGCTTTAATAAGAAAGTACGCCCTGTGTCTTTCCAAACCGGCATAGAATCAATTAAAGTGCCGTCAAGGTCAAAAATAATACGCTTCATAATTTCTCCTTTGTTATTTAAATTTATCTGTTTTTTCAGCGATAGTTAAAACGCCGTTGGGATTATGAAAAATTTTCACATAGGACTTTGTGGAGGGTGCGCCAAGTTCCACAGGAATTTCTTGACAGCGTTTAATAATAGACATCAAAGTCTCAAAATCACCTTCTACAGTGGTTTCAAATGGTCCGACCATATAATTGCAGCCTGTGGAGTCGATGTATTCAATAACATGATCTACAATGGCGCAGATTTTATCGATTTCTGTTATATCGGGCAATACTTGAATTGCAATGCTTGTTGTATACATTTTCATTCCTCCTTTTTGAGCAGTTTACCATTTTTCATATAAAAACACAACAATTGTTCCTGACTTTTTCTCATGAAGTAATATATTTTTAGGTAAATATTTGCTATAATCTATGCTAGAGCAATCCAAGTGAAAATTAAGCATATAAGGAGATTTGTCATGGAATATCGTATTGAAAGAGACTCTATGGGTGAAGTTAAGGTTCCGGTGGGAGTATACTGGGGTGCCCAAACCCAAAGAAGCTTTGAGAATTTTAAAATCAGCACCGAAAAAATCCCTATGGAGATAATCTATGCTTTTGCAATACTGAAAAAAGCAGTTGCCAAAGCAAATAACCGTTTAGGTAAGTTGGATGATAAAAAATGTACATTGATTGGTCAAGTTTGTGATGAAATTCTTGCAAAAAAGCTTGATGATCAGTTTCCATTGGCTGTGTGGCAAACAGGCAGTGGGACACAGTCGAATATGAACGTTAATGAAGTGATTGCCAATCGTGGAAATGAGATTGCAGGGGAAAAACTTTTGCATCCCAATGATCATGTGAATATGTCTCAAAGTTCAAATGATACCTTTCCCACGGCAATGCATATTGCGGCAGTTTCGGAAACGAAAAAACAGCTTCTTCCTGCCATCGAGAGGATGATTTCGGAGCTGGAACGCTTAGAAAGAGAAAATATAGGAATTGTGAAAACAGGCAGAACCCATTTGCAGGATGCAACACCAATTACCTTTTCTCAAGAAATCAGCGGTTGGCGGAATATGCTGGAAAAAACAAAGGTAATGATTGAAACTAGCCTTTCAGGGGTGCAGGAGCTGGCATTAGGTGGCACGGCGGTAGGAACAGGATTGAATGCGCCAAAAGGTTTTGCAGAGGCTGCAGCAGAAGAAGTATCCAATTTAACAGGTACACATTTCATTACTGCGGAAAATAAGTTTCATGCTTTAACGGCAAAGGATGAGTTGGTTTTTGCCCATGGGGCATTGAAAGCATTGGCGGCGAATTTAATGAAAATTGCCAATGACGTGCGCTGGCTTTCTAGCGGACCCCGATGCGGTTTAGGTGAAATATTAATACCTGAAAATGAGCCGGGAAGTTCTATTATGCCTGGAAAGGTAAATCCAACCCAATGTGAGGCCATTACAATGGTGGCTGTTCAGGTTATGGCTAATGATACTGCCGTTGGTATTTGTGCATCCCAGGGTAATTTTGAGCTAAATGTTTATATGCCTGTCTGTATTTATAATTTTTTGCAGTCTGTTCGGCTTTTGGCAGATGGTTTGGAATCCTTCCGTATCCATTGTGTTTCAGGCATTCAGGCAAATAAAGAAAAGATGCATGAAAATCTGCACCGCTCCCTGATGTTGGTTACTTGTTTAAACCCTTATATCGGATATGAAAATGCGGCAAAGACAGCAAAGAAAGCTTACAGTGAAAATATCTCTTTACGAGAAGCTTGTGTAGCCTTAGGGTTTTTAACAGAAGATAAATTTGATGAGGTGTTCCGCCCTGAAAGTATGATTTAATCATTAGAAGACGGAACTGCTACAGGCCCAGAATTCTCTTTTTGCTGATTGAGAATAAAAATTTAAGAAAAAGTTCCTTTAATTTAAGTAATTTTTAAAATATAATCCTTCAAACTGATGTAAAATTAATTTACAGGGTCTGAAGGTTTTTTTTTGATGAAATTTAATATTTAAAAACACAGCGAAAATCTAATTTTTCCTCAAAAATTTCGATTAAATTGCCTTTTATTCTAAATTAAAATAGTTATAGTATTAAAATTAAAATGTAACTATTGATTCTAGTTTACAAATATTGTCACTTACAAATCTGAGTTAATTGTAAAATTGTGACAAACTTCATTAAAAATAGTGTATACAAAAATAAAACCATAGTGGAAAATGCATATTAATACCAATATTTTCTATACAATATTTTCCAGCTTAAACCATGTAATATTTATCCAATAATGATATAATGATATCATGGGTAAGTTGAGCTGAGATGCCCTGTGAAATGAAAGGAATCGGGGGTGTGATTAAGGAGAACTGAACGTTTGATTCATAAATTTTAGAGTAACGTAATGAAAAGGGGGAATACATAACGTGAAACATTTAGTACAAAACAAAAAGGCTTTATCTATGGCGTTAGCTGCTGCTTTGGCGATTGCGCCAGTAAATGCTTTCGCTGCTTCCAATGACATTCGTGGTCATTGGGCTGAGAAAACAATTACACAATGGCAAGATAGTGGTTTGATTGGTGGCTACCAAGATGGTACCTTTAAGCCCGATAAGCCAGCAACAAGAGCTGAATTTGCTCGCATTATGAACCAAGCATTGGGCTTGAATCATAAAGGAAATGTATCTTTTTCCGATGTTTCCAGCAGCGATTGGTTTTACAATGACGTAGCCATTGCAATGGGAGAGCAGTATACAGCGGGTTATCCCGATGGTACTTTCAAACCAAATGAAATCATAACCAGAGCACAGGCTGCAGCTTTCATTGCAAAAGCCCTTGGTGCATCAGGTGGTTCATTGGCATCCTTTAAAGATGCATCCAGTATTCCTGCTTGGGCACAGGGTGCAGTAGGCGGAATTGTTGAAAAAGGTTATATGAGCGGCTATCCTGATGGAACATTCAGACCAAATGCTGTGTTAACCAGAGCAGAGGCTGTTTCTACCTTAAATAGAATTATGGGTGTAAAACCTGTAGAGGAAGAAACCAAAAAAGTAGAGAAAGACGTTGTAATTGATCAGAGCGGTACAAAGCTGAAAGACCAGACCATTGAAGGAAACTTAACCATTTCTGATAAAGTTGGCAGTGGTAAAGTTACTTTAAGCAATGTCGAAGTTAAGGGTGATTTGATTATCCAAGGTGGCGGAGAAAACTCCGTTTACTTAGACAACACAACTGTTGAAGGTAAGACAGTTATGGATAAAAAGAATGTTCGTCTTGAGCTTTCCGGAAAAACAAAGCTTCCTAATGTAGAAATTAAAAAAGCATGTAACCTAACTACCAGCAATTTCTCCGGAGAAGTAAAAAGAATTAGCATTACATCTTCCATTTCAGATAAAACAACAATTGGTGTGGCAGCAGAGAAGCTGTATGTTGAAAGCAAAGCAGATCTCTATATTACAAAAGACATTGACCAAGTAGTTGTTGAAAAAGATGCTGCCGGAACAAAAATTGAGGTTGGCAGCAACAGTAAAGTATCAACCCTTACGGCAGATGGAAAAATTTCTTTGAACGGTAAAGGTAAGGTTTCCACATTGGAAGCTAATGTTGATGGTATTACATATGCTTCCGATATCACAATTACCAAAACAGAAACAGCCAAGGGTGTTGATAAACCCAGCAAAACAAATAAAACCGGAACCGATGGTGGTTCATCTTCTGACTCTTCTTCTAGCAAAAAGAGTGTAAGTGCAATTGCGATTTCTGGTACTGCTGTAGTTGGCGCAAAACTAACTGCAACAACAACACCATCGGCAGCTACTGGCACATATCAGTGGCAAATTTGCGATTCAAAAAACGGTACATATACAAAAATTTCAGGTGCCACAGCAAGCACATATACAATTGCTACTGGCGATGTGGGTAAGTATATAAGAGTTGTTTTCTCAGCATCAGGTAAATATAAGGGAACACAAACCAGTACAGCAACTGCTAAAATTGTGGCTGACACAACAGCACCTACAGTAACAGCAGGTGTTGCAAACAGAACAAGTGACACAGCTGCAACAGTGAAGTTTACATCAAACGAAGCTGGTAAGTATTACACAGCAGTAGTGGAAAAAGATGCACTAGCACCTAAGATTATTGATACAACAGGAGCTGGAACAGCCTGCACTACAGCAGAAACAACAGCAAGTGTGATTTTGACAGCAGGAGATAAAGATGTATACGTGGTTGTTAAGGATGCATCAGGCAATGTAAGTACTCCATTGAAATTTGCTGTTGCAGCATATGTAGCATCAAAAGAAATCACTGGCTTTACAGCATTAACAAAAGTAACACTTGATGCAGATGAGCATTTAGTTAACTTGGCAGCATTAAAAGCAAGTGGTAAACTTCCAACAAAAGTAACTGTAACAGATGGAAC
>JAEZPX010000060.1 GCA_023413275.1 Bacillota bacterium
ACGCAAGGCCCATTAATAGCCCCGGTAAAATTCCTGCGATAAATAACGTTCCGATTGAAGTATCGGAAATCGAGCCAAAAACAACAAAAGTAATTGATGGTGGGATAATAACACCAATGGCTCCAGCTGCTGCCATTAAAGCTGCAGAGAACGCTGGCGAATATCCAACCTTAATCATAGCTGGAATGATAATTAAACCAAGTGCAGCAACAGTTGCTGGACCTGAGCCAGAAATAGCTGCAAAAAAGCATGCAACGATTACACAAACCATTGCTAATCCGCCTTTTAAATGACCTACACATGATTGTGCGAAATCAATTAACTTTTGTGATATACCTGTTTTTTCCATTATATTGCCACCGAGGATGAAAAACGGAATTGCTAAGAGTACAAACTTACTCGTTGATGATGAAACGAGCCTTGGCAAAGTTCCTAAAATAATATCTAGTGGCTTACCCGCCCCTTGAACAATCATTGCTGCTACGCTGGAAACACCTAAACAAATTGCTATCGGCGTACCCATTAAAAGTAAAATTGCAAATCCACCGAATAAAACAGCTGCTACCATTAGATCTCCGCCTCATCTCTCTCTTTTTTATGCATAACTTCTTTAAGAAACATTTCTAAAAAACGAATTGTTAAGAAAAATGCTCCTACTGGTACAAATGAACCGAATATCCACTCTGGCCATTGCATTCCAGCTGTAATTTGTTGCTTTGCGTATTGACTCATTACCATGAATACGCCATAGTAACAAAGCGCTCCACTGAATAATACAGCAAAAATATAACCAATAAGTATCATAATATGTCGTAATTTTTCACCAACAATATCTTGTAAAATTGTAAATCCTAAATGCGCTCCCCTTTTTGCGGCAATTGCTGCACCAAGTAAGCTTAATAATACAAATAAATATGTAGTGATTTCATCTGTGAATGATAGTGATGCACTAAATACATATCTAGAAACTACATTGACAAATGCAAGCACTGTCATAACAGCTAAACATATAGCAGACAAAACTTCTTCGATATGATAAAGAAATTTTTTTAACATCCCATTCTCTCTCCTTCCTTCTACTTGGTACATTAATAAATCAGAGGATTATATATCTTACTTTATTCCAAATGCAGAACAAGCTTCTTCTCCATATTTCTTAATCAAGCTAGTTCTTAAATCTGAAACAACCGCTTTAAACGGAGCTAATTCTTCTTTTGATAATCTTGTGACTTCCATTCCGTAATCTTCAAATTTTGTAACAATTTCTTCTTCTTCTTTTTCTAAAATATCTCTACCCCAGTTACAAGCTTCAACTGCCTTATCTCTTAACATGTCTTGTGTTTTAGGTTCTAAGGAATCCCAAACAGCAGAATTTGCAACAAACAAGTCGTTTTCGTATGTATAGTTCCAAAGGGTTAAATACTTTTGAACTTCATACATTTTAGCTGTATCTGTAATGTTTACACCATTTTCTTGACCGTCGATTGTGCCTTGTTGGATTGCTGTGAAAACTTCACTCCAGCTCATTGCAACGGGGTCAGCGCCAAAGGCTCTAAATACACCTAAGAAAACTTCGCCACCAGGCACACGAATTTTAAGACCTTTTAAATCTTCAGGTGTTTTAACAGCTCTTTTGCTATTTGTAAGTTGTCTAAATCCATTATGGAAAGAACCTAAAAATGTAATACCTTGGTCTTTTAATACTGATTCATAATATTGTCCACCTGTTGAGTCAATTGTTTCTCTTGCATTTGTGTAGCTGTCAAAGGACCAAGGAATTGTTCCAACAAGAAGTTTTTCATCAAGTGTTGACATAACACTACTAGCGTATGCCGCCAAATCAACTGAACCTTCTGAAATCATTTCCACTCCTTTTGTTGCATTACCACCTGCTAATTGGTCGTTCGGATAAACGTGAATTTTTACATTTCCCCCTGATTCTTCTTCAACGAGTTCTGCAAATTTTTGTGCAACTCTAGTATCAATTTGAATGTCTGTACCATTCACTGTCATGGTTAACTCAACGGTTTCATATGTACTCTTTGCTGCCGAATCATTTGAACTGCTCCCACCACAGCCTGTTAATGTCCCCATAACAAGCGCTCCGATTAATAAGATAGAACTGATTTTCTTTTTCATAATAATCTCTCCTCCCGATTACACACACAATACACACTACATACTACATACAACGTTGGATGTTTAATATGCTTACAATTTAATTGGATTTTATCATAAAGTCAATATATTTAACGTCTGTTTTTTCCTTTTCTATTATTTGCACAAACTCTTACTTCCAAATATGGTAATATTAAGCATACGATTTTGATATCACTAGCAAAATCGTTAAACTTTACAGTTTCGTTTTATTGCGTATTTACTTTCGTACATCTATAAGTCTCCTTGCTATTATAATTATTTTAATACTAACAATATAATTATAACAATTTCATTTCTTAATTTCAGTGAAATTAAAAAATGGCTGTCTAAAATCCTTCCTCTTATGTTGCAATCATTGGGAACAACGTATAGAATAACTAAATAATACCCTCATTTTCACCAGCACCAATTTAGAATCGTGAGGCTTTTTATAAATTATAGAATTCTGAAAAGTGGTAAAAAAATCTTAAAGGACATCCTGGGTTTCTGTAGCTTCTGGTGAATTCACGGAATTCACCAAATCTTGATGATGTAAGAAAACTGAATCAAGAAGCTAACATACAAACAAATAGCATCAAAAAACAGGGATATCCTTTATATCTAATTTTTATGCACTCATATATCGTTCCTAACATTATGCTGCCTATTTAGAATTGAAACTGGGTATCTATTCAAGTAAATCAGTTTATTTCCGGGAGGTTCTTAGGATGACACAGATAACCAAACGAGCCCTGGAGGACTCGCTGAAACATCTCTTGCTGCAAAAGCCCTTGAACAAGATTACAATTTCTGATATTGCAAAAGATTGCGGAATTAATCGTATGACCTTTTATTATCATTTTCAGGATATTTACGATTTAATTGAGTGGATTTGCGTGGAGGAGACCGCAAGAGCCGTTAATGGAAACAAAACCTACGAAACATGGCAACAGGGGTTCTTGCAGACATTTCAAATGGTTCTTAAAAACAAACCATTTATTTCTAATGTATATCATTCCATCAGCCGTGAAAAGATTGAGGATTACTTTTATGCAGTGACCTACGACCTGCTGATCGGAGTAGTAGAAGAATTGGCAGTAGGCATGATCGTTGCGGATTCAGATAAAAAATTTATAGCAGAATTTTATAATTTCGCTTTTGTTGGTCTCTTGTTGGATTGGATCAAAAAGGATATGCGGGAGGATCCACAGAAAATAATTGGACGGGTCAGCACACTCATACATGGAGACGTCACCAGAGCATTAAATAGGTATCAGCAAGGGAATACTAATCAAATGTCCCTAAATGATTAAAAAATATACAGTATTGCCAACATGATAAATTTCTTATCAAAGCTATTTTATTGATTATTGTGGGAATCAACCACAAATATTATGCTTATATAAACAAATAAAAATTTTAAAAAAACTGAGCATGGAGGTAATCATTATGTATTATTCTAAAGGAAATTATGAGTCACTTGCCCGTCCTGAAAAACCACAGGGTGTGGAGCGTAAATCTGCTTATCTAATTGGGTCAGGTCTTGCTTCTCTTGCAGCTGCCGCATTTCTTGTTCGGGATGGTCAGATGGATGGTAAAAGAGTCCATATTTTAGAAAAAGACTCTCTTGCAGGAGGTGCCTGCGATGGTTATGAATATGATAACACCGGATTTGTTATCCGTGGAGGACGTGAGGTGGATAACCGCTATGAGTGCCTGTGGGATCTGTTCCATTCTATTCCCTCTCTGGAAACGGAAGGTGCCAGTGTTCTGGACGAATTTTACTGGCTTAACAAGCATGACCCTAACAGCTCTCTCACTCGTGCAACGGTTAACTGTGGAGAAGATGCCCACACCGATGGTAAGTTCGCTTTGTCAACCAAGGGCATGCAGGAAATTATGGCACTGTTTTTTACCCCAGATGAAGCACTGTATAACAAGCGCATTTCCCAGGTTTTCAGTGATGAAGTGCTAACTTCTAATTTCTGGCTGTATTGGCGTACTATGTTTGCTTTTGAGAATTGGCATAGTGCGTTGGAAATGAAGCTGTATATCAAGCGTTTCATTCACCATATCGGCGGGATGCCTGATTTCACAGCAGTTCGCTTTACAAAACTTAACCAGTATGAATCTATGATTCTGCCGCTGGTCAAATATCTGGAAGCCCACGATGTTCAATTCCATTACGGCACGAAGGTAGAAAATATTATTTTTGATACCAAGACGGATAAAAAAGCAGCAACTCGTATTGATATTATCCGAGACGGTTTGGCGGATCACATTGATTTAACAGAAAATGACCTAGTATTTATCACCAACGGAGGCTGTGTTGAAAATTCTTCTATAGGCAATCAAAACACACCAGCACCTTTTAACTATGAAATCAAAAAAGGTGGAGGCTGGGATCTGTGGCGCAAAATTGCAGCTCAAGACCCTGCCTTTGGTCATCCGGATAAATTCTGTTATGATGCAGAGCAAAGCAATTGGATGTCTGCTACAGTGACAACCCTAGATGATCGTATCCCCCCCTATATTCAGAAAATCTGTAAACGAGATCCTTTCAGTGGCAAAGTAGTTACTGGTGGTATTGTCACTGCCAAGGATTCCAATTGGCTGCTTAGTTGGACCTTTAATCGTCAGCCCCATTTCCGCAGTCAGCCAAAGGATCAGCTAGTAGGCTGGATTTATGCCTTGTTCACCGATAAGCCGGGTAACTTTGTCAAAAAAGCAATGCGTGACTGCACAGGCAAGGAAATCTGTATGGAATGGCTGTATCATATCGGTGTTCCTGAGAGTCAGATCGAGGAATTGGCAGAGTACAGCGCCAATACAGTGCCTTGCATGATGCCATATATTACCGCATTCTTTATGCCCCGTG
Organism: Bacillota bacterium; assembly: GCA_023413275.1. Classification (GTDB taxonomy): domain Bacteria; phylum Bacillota; class Clostridia; order Lachnospirales; family Anaerotignaceae; genus Chakrabartyella. The sequence goes on from JAEZPX010000060.1 coordinate 5,018, forward strand.
AGGCAGGTGACCGTCCTGATGTAATTCCGGCGGGCAGTGTAAACTTCGCTTTTCTAGGGCAATTTGCTGAAACAACCAGAGATACCATCTTTACCATTGAATACTCCGTCCGTACCGCTATGGAAAGCGTCTATACACTGCTTGACATTGACAGAGGCGTCCCAGAGGTTTGGGGAAGCACTTATGATGTACGTGATTTGCTCAACGCTGCTTCAAAAATGAGTGATGGTAAAAAGATTACCCAAATAGAGCTTGATCCGAAACAGAAGGCAGTACTTGGCGAAGTGCTTAAAAAGATTTCCGGCACTGATATCGAAAAGCTGCTAAGAGAATACCATTTGATTTAACAGCATAATGAGAAGAAAAACACCCGGCAGATATGAAACCTGCTGGGTGTTTTTAGTTATACCAATATACCTACACTTTTATTGCCCATATAGCTATCAAAATAAAGTACTTCCAGCAAGGTCAGCTAGGTCTCAAAATCTCAAGAGCATAATTATGTTTCACCGACAATCTGGCTTCTCTTGGTCAGAAAAAATGTTTTCTAACTCTTGCCTTGAAAGCAAAAAACGCCATAATTTAATTAAAGTATATCTACATCAATCTGGAAAAGTACGTAGTTGGATTGATACCCCATCCGGATCATATACATAAAAATAGCAGGTTTCATCCCCCGGGTTTTGAATTGGTGAAGGGTTAAGACCCCGGTGCTGAGCAAGTTGATGCATTTCATCCAATTTATCCGTTTCAAAACAGATAAACAGCCCTTTGCCTTCAAAGGTCTGGCCTTGTGGCAATTGAAGAAGTTCGATTTCTGTTTCCCCTTCCCCATTGGTCATAAATGCTATTTCTGCTAAATCAGAATTAAATCGTCGATGTACGGTTAACTCCGTTATCATTTCATAAAATTCAATCGACTGTTCCAAATTTTTGACACGTAATGTCACGTGTTTCATATGCATTTTATCCACCTCCTTCTCTAATAGTAGTTCAATTCATTAATGGGTACATTCCTTTTTTAATAAATGAATTTAGAAATCACCAGTTGAGATTCGTCTAGGCCATGAAAGCAATAAGTGCTTAGCGATTTTTAAGTCTGTTTCTTGAGGAAAGTACAAATCACAGAAAAAATTATGATAATTTGCAGTCCAAACATACTTGTCCCATACAAATATATTTTCCTTATGCTTCATTAGCATTTCCTCAAGTTTTTCTTTATGTTTTTCCAACAGCTTAATTTTAACTAGTTCAAATTCATATTCATTACTACATTCCTTATAGTATTTAAAAATAGTGTTTAAATACCCTATAAACCATTTCCCATCGGTATCAATTAAAATGTTTTGGTTTTCGGGCATCTCATTGTAGTTCTGTATATATATTTGCAATTGTTTTACGGTTTTATCATCTAAAACAATTCTTGGATAACAGGCTATTTCGCTTTCTTGATAATGAGCATCTAACAAAGCTGGTCCAAAAACAATGTCTTCATTAATATAAAACTCGCCAATGCTTATTCCGCCTCGAACAAATAGACCTTCTAATGCCAAATTGAATTGATACTCTGCAACATTATCCAAAATCTCATTTAGCTCTGCTTCCCCATCATAATCGATTGGGTATGCAACAACCATATTGTCCGTAAATATCTTGATTTTTCCTTCACTATATTTGTCCGGAATAATACACTTTTTATTTTTTTCAATCAGGTAATTTATCTCCCCTAGTAAATTATTTCCTAATCCATTATTACAAGAATCCAGTATCATTTCTGAAAACCCTAGTATATCTATTGCACATACAATAGAATTGAGTAATCTAGGAAATTTTTCATCATATTTATTTTTTTTCATTTCTGTATTTCCTCTCAAGGTTCTTATTATGAGCAACGAGATTACCGTTTCCTTATGAATATTATACTATATAA
>JAEZPX010000078.1 GCA_023413275.1 Bacillota bacterium
TCTTCCTACTCCTGATGAAACGAAATATAAAACTGTCTTCTATATATCTATTATAATTCAGGATATTTAAAGGAGTACATATTAAATGGCGAATGAAAAAGAAATCACAATTATCCCACCAGCAGAAAAATATGATAATCATATTAGAGTTGAAGAAAAAAAGTTAAGGGTTGCCGCATACTGTAGAGTCAGTACACGGCTTGAGAAGCAAGAAAGCAGTTATGAAGCACAAGTTAAGTATTATTCAGATAAAATAGCAGCTAACCCTAAGTGGAATTGTGTTGGTATTTATTCGGATCAGGGGAAGAGTGCAACTAGCACAAAACTGCGAGATAGTTTCAATGACATGTTAACTGATTGTTATGATGGAAAAATAGATATGATACTTACAAAGTCCATCAGTAGATTTGCAAGAAACACAGTTGATTTTCTGAGAATTATTCGTGAACTGAAGAAACGGCAAATCCGCATTGTTTTTGAGAAGGAAAAAATTGATACGATGAGTGGCACAGGGGAATTGCTTATTACTATATTAAGCAGTCAGGCGCAGGAAGAAAGCCGCAATTTAAGTGAGAATACGCACTGGGGCATTGTAAGAAAATTTGAGCAAGGAATTGTTCGGGTAAATCACACTAAATTTATGGGATATACTAAGGATTCGAATGGGAAGCTGGTTGTAGTTCCAGAAGAAGCGGATGTTGTGAGAAAAATATTTGACCTATATTTACAAGGATTAGGCGTCTCAAGAATTGCAAAAGCATTAGAAGAACAAAGCATTAAAACTGTTACTAACAATGATAAATGGCACAGGGGTACTATTCATAAAATGCTTCGATGTGAAAAGTATATGGGTGATGCTATGTTGCAAAAAACATATACAGTAGATTTTCTCAGTAAGAAAAGAGTATTAAACGATGGGATTGCAAAACGGTACTATATTAAAAATAATCATGAGCCTATTATCAGTAGAGAGCAGTATTATCAAGTACAAGAAGAGTTAAAGCGAAGAAACAATGAAGCTGCAAAAGGCACTCGCTACAGCTCAAAATATCCTCTCAGTGGGTTAATTATTTGTGGCGAATGCGGAAGCCGTTACACCCGATGTACGTGGTATCAGAAAGACGGAAAAGTTGTAGTGTGGAGATGTAAGGGAAAATTGCAAAGTGGTATATCAAGGTGTATTGAATCCTGTAATTTAAAGGAAAACAAGCTTTATATCCTATTATTGGATCTATTTAATTATATTCTTATGGCTGATGATACAGGCAAATCTTCAGCAATGGTTTTGCAAACAAGAGCTATTATTGCGAGTGTCTTTGGTAATGATGAAATCAGACAAGAATCAATTGAGGGTGTTAGGTTGAATGAAATAATAGATTCAATTATTTCTAAAACAGATAGACAAATAGAAATCAAATTCAAAACAGGGCTAGTAATAACCAAACATTTAGGCTAACAAGTTAGTAAATTGTTCATAATAAAGGGTTCAAATCACCAGAGTAGTTTGAAAGTTTTATTATGAATAAATTTAGTTTTGGATAAAATTGTGAGAGGATAAAATTGAATGTTTTTTATTAGGAGATGCTGACGAATAGGAAATAAAATAAAATGTAGGCTTACTATTTGTAATTGGTATGGTATAATAGTGTAAAAATAAGTAAATAGATTAATTCTGAGTGAATTTTAATTAAAAAGAGGTGGAATCTTGGACTTTTACAGAATATTAGAGAAACAAAAACTATATGAAGATGGTAAAGATACACTTCATGAAGTTACGGTTGAATCTTATAATAATGCATTTGAAGTGGAATTTACACATAACTCTACTGCAATCGAAGGAAATACTCTTACACTAATGGAAACAAAAGTGGTATTGGAAGATGGTATTTCCATTGGCGGAAAAGCGCTTAGAGAAATATATGAAGTTTTAAATCATAAAAAAGCCTTCCGGTATGTGAAGCAATGCATTAAAGAAGGGTTTCAATTGGATGAAAAAATAGTAAAAGAAATACATGCACTTGTTATGGAGAACATCATAGTTGGTGGCATATATCGAAATGAAGAAGTTATTATTAGTGGTGCTAGCCATACGCCACCTGCAAGAAATGAAATGTATGTTCAGATAAAAAACTTCTTTGCTGATTTAATGTATAAAAAAGATTTGAATCCAATTGAGCTGGCAGCGTGGACCCATGCGGAATTTGTTCGGATTCATCCGTTTCAGGATGGCAACGGAAGAACATCTAGGCTGATTATGAACTATCAACTGATGAGTTGCGGGTTTTTACCAATTTCCATAGCCAAAGAAAACAGACTGGACTATTATAATGCGTTAGATAAATATGCTTCGGAAGGTATTTTAGATGATTTTATAAATATGCTTGGAGATTTAGAAGAGGTTCAGCTTGATAAATATATTTCTATTATAGTAGCACAGAGTTAATCACAAGAAATGTAAACTAACTGAAATTAAAAGTATCAGACTTTTATCTTATGCAATCTAATTAGGTTTCTTTTTTATAATGCAACCTATTTAGGTTGCATTTCTGCTTCATTGTATTATAATGATAGCTAGAGGTGATGTTATGAAAAATTACACTGCATTAATAATAGATTTGAAAAGATCTCGCTCTTATTCGGTTGAAGACAGAAATTCGATACAGAACTACATTATTATTGTAATCAAAGTATTAAATGAAGTATTTTCCAATTCATTAGCCAGAGATGTTGAATTCAGTGGTGGAGATGAGGTTCAAGGTTTGTTTACTTCTTCAGAATCGGCATATCTTTATTACAGAATGTTTGGCATGCTTATTTTTCCTGTTGAAATAAGAGCAGGAATTGGGGTAGGGGAATGGAATGTAAAAATCGAAAATGCAAGTACCACTGCCCAAGATGGTCCTGTATATCATAATGCAAGAAAAGCCATTGAAAATGTAAATGATGCCCTGGGATATGCTGTACTTCTGTACTCAGGAACAAAAAACGATTTATTTTTAAATGCCGTTATGAATACTTCTTTTGGGTTAACCAGAAACCATAGCCAATATCAAAATGAACTTATGCTACTTTCAGAATTGCTATATCCTATAGATTATCGTCAAGTGATTAACCATAGCAAATTTGATCGAATTTCCGAACTTGTAACATCAAAAAACAGACTTAGTTATAAAAGTAAATCGGTAAAAAAATATCCTTTTGACGAGTTAGAGGTTATGAATTTAGTGTCTATTCCATTAGATGCGGCCACTGTTGATAACAACTTTTATGTTTCTGGTGGAAAGAAAAGAGGAATGACTACACAAATATCCGAAATTTTAAAGATAAGTAGACAAAGCGTTGAAAAAACTTTTAAAACTGCTAATATCTACGAAGCCAGAAATGCAACAATTGTGGCTTTGAAATTTATGGATATGTATTTATAAGAGGTGAAAAATGATGATATATATTTTGATTATAGCTCATTTTCTTGCTGATTTCACATTTCAAACAACGAAAATGGCACAGAGAAAACTCAATAGTTTTAAATATCTTATATACCATGCAAGTATTTATGCTGCTATATTTTTAATCACAATGTTCCCCTTGGTAAAACTCCAAAAGGCGATTTTACCGTACATAATGATTATATGTTCACATTTTATTATCGATTGGCTAAGAACCCTTGTAGATAAGAAATTCAGCAGGAAATCCATTCTAATTGCCTCTTTTATTGTGGATCAGATTTTGCATGTTTTAATTCTTCTGGTTTTATATAATACTTTTAAACTTGGGGCGGAAATGACTTCTCTATACAAATATATTCAGCAATGGCAGTACAGTAATCGATTGGTTATTTACTGTTTAACGTTTGTTATATTATGGGATACTACTGCGGTTTTCATAAAAAAACTATTTTTGTATATTGATGATGGAGATAGTAGTAATGGGGAGGAAAATGATCCTCAGGTAGGGCGTATCATTGGAAAGCTTGAACGAGTTATTGTTTCAATTTTAATCTTATGCAATCAATTCGGAGCAGTTGGCTTTGTGTTGACTGCAAAAAGTATTGCCCGATATAAACAACTTGAAGACAAGAATTTTGCAGAGAAATATTTGGTAGGTACTCTGACCAGTGTAGGGATTGCGTTTATTACTACTTTAGTACTAAAAGAGTTTTTATAATAGAAACCTTGTACGGTTGCTATGATGAAAGGAATTAAAATATGGCAGCATATAGGAGTGACAATTTTTAAGGAAAAATATTTATTATAATTTGAATTTACAAAGAGATGGAAGAGCTAAATTCAATGTTTAAGATTATCTTTGACAAGGTATTTATGATTGGTTTCAGCGTAGGGCAACAATTGTTTGGAGATGTTGTGTTTAGCCAATATCAGAAATCAATAAAGAATGCAAATATTTTATCCATCTGCGGTTTTATCTTGAGAAAATACTAAAAATTGGTATAATATATATATCATGCTAAAATGCAGCAGAAATAATTACTTATAACCTCTGTCGGCGAATGGAGGTTTGTTTTATTTATTAGGCATTTTTGAAAGTGGCTGAAAACAAAGAAATCAGATTACTTAGAAGGAGCTAACATCATGTTGAAATCCGGATTATACGAACAAGTTATCAACAAAGAAATCGACGCAGAGCTTAGCGTATTAAAGGATAAGTTCCCTCAAACCGCATCTATTGATAAAGCGGAAGGTTCTAAGATTCTGGCGAAGTATATTGCTGAGATAATTGAAAAAGGACTTGATAATGTTCGTGATAATGGCGGAGATGTTTTGGCTCAAGTTGATCTGGCAAATAAAATTGTGACAACAATTATAGACGAAACCAAAGAGGCTGACTTTGACGTGTTTAAAATTTCTGAACGTGCCCAACAGCTTCTTGCCCTTTTGGATAAGAATGACAGTGCTTTGTTGTTAAATGAGAAGGTACAAGTTACTCGACCTGAAACCTCTATTTCCCAAAGTAGTCTGTTTACAGGGGCCATTCATGAGCCGCAGATGTTCACCGAGCTTAAAAAAGAAATTGTGTCATCAAATCGTATTGATATGCTGGTATCCTTTATTAAGTGGAGCGGATTACGAC
>JAEZPX010000083.1 GCA_023413275.1 Bacillota bacterium
TCTTAATTACTTTGCAACTAAGTTTCGAGAGATTGGAACACAAGAGGAAAGTTATGTTGAAAAGCTTATGGATTTTGTTAAGCCGGGTAATCAAAGGGACTTAAAAGCACTTCTGGACAGCATGTACGAGTTTGAACTTTTCCCCGATATCCATACTGTTGAGGAATACGGAAAGTGCATTATCTGCGAAAGCGGTCACTTCGAATACGATGAAAACCTTGAAGAATACATAGACTTTGAACACTATGGACAGCAGAAAATTGCCAATGAAAACGGTGCATTTACTGAAAAGGGATATGTTCTTTATCATGGTTATAATGGGGAACTCGCACAGGTTTTATGGGAGCAACTTGGAATGGAAATCCCAAAGCAAGATTTTCAGGAACTAAAGCTGTATATGCCACTTCGTGGGACCACGTATTATGATGAAAATGACTATGGAGACCTTTATCAAGTAGACTATAAAATCGAGGTTTGCCCAGATGAGCTGGCGGAATATAAAGATGAAATTTTGCAAGGAATTGAAAAAAATGCCTTATCCGAAGAAACAGAACGTGGATTGATGAGGTACTACTGTGACCAGGATAGCGTCAATGCAAAAGTAAATAGATACGATTTCTCGGTGGAAGAAGTGAATGGTCAGCTGATGGGAGTTGCAAGCCTGATTTTAAATGCACCCCTAGATGACAGGGAACTTGCCAGAATAAAAGATGAAATTACAGGTCAAGCAAGTGACGGCTGGGGCGAAGGTTTTGAGCAAAGAGAAATTCCATGCAACGGCAAAGAGGTGTATGTCAGTTTTTGGAGTGCAAAAAACTGGAGTTTGCAGACCGCTGAAGAATTGGGAATAAAACAGCAAAATCATGATATGAAGTTTGGAGGAATGTGAGATGGCAAAGGAAGCAGAAGAAAATAGGCAGTTTGGTTTTACAAAAGAAGGCTTGGTAGCTCTGAAAAGAGCATCAGATCCAGTCGTCAAGCATTCCTACCGATGGTTTGTTTTTGAAAACTTAGGACTGCCAAATGAGGTGCTGGAATATGCACCTTCCTTAGAAGAAGCTATCCACCGATATCAAGGATCAGCCAGTGCTAATAAGCGATTGGGTGTAACAAAGGATGAAATCGCAACGCTAGATATTCTGATAAAAGAAAATGGTGATGAAAGAATTCATTCAAACTACAAAGATTCGGATAGCTTCAATCACGATACTGTTATATTGCAGGCGGTTTCAAAACTGGAACAGCTTGTGCAACAGAATCAGCAAAAACAAGAGCTAACAGGGGAGGAATTTAAAATGAGGGGATTTTCAAGAGAATATATTGAAAAAATCAAAGAACAATACCCAGTGGGCACAAGGCTTGAGCTTACTTCAGATATGGATGATTCGTATGCTCCCGTGCTTGCAGGAACACAAGGCGAGGTGATTTCAGTTGATGACATAGGAACTTTACATATGCAGTGGGACAATGGCCGTTCTCTTGGCATTGTAATAGGCGAGGATCACTTCAAGGTGCTTTCAAAACCACAGGAGGAGCAGAATATGGGTTCTCAAGGGATTGGGGGGATAAGTCAGTGAAAAAAGTGCTGTAGGCAAAAACTCTGAATGAAAGAGAACAGTTTTAAAACAACCGACAGGATGATATGACTTTCATTCTGTCGGTCGTTTTGTTTGGAAAGGAAGAGTGTAAATGTATGAACTTATGATTTTTGAAAATGAGGAATTAGGCAAAATAAGAACTTTATTAATTGACGGCGAACCTTGGTTTGTGGGAAAAGATGCGGCAGAAATATTAGGATATTCCAATACCAGAGACAGCCTTTCCAAACATGTGGAAAAGGAAGATAAGGCTGGCGTCGCAATTCACGACGGCAGGCAAAATCGAGTAATGATAGCAATCAACGAAAGTGGTCTTTATTCCCTTATTTTCTCCAGTAAACTGCCAACTGCCAAAAAGTTTAAACGGTGGGTAACCACGGAAGTTTTGCCCTCCATTAGAAAACACGGGGCTTATATTACCATGCCAAAGCTTGGTGAGATTATGGCAAATCCTGAAAGCTTGGAATTGCTTTTAAAACAGCTTCTTCTTGAAACACAGAAAAACAAGGATTTAAAAAATGAGATTGCAACCCTTGTACCCAAAGGGAAATATTTTGATAAATTGATTGATTCTGAAATGCTTACTGATTTTCGCACCACTGCCAAGGAACTGGGGTTAAAGCCAATGGCGTTTACACAATTTCTCATTGATAAAAAATACGTCTACCGTGATAAACATCAAAGGATTCTTCCAATGCAGCCTTATGTGCATTATGGAATTTTTGCAATCAAAGACTTTTACAACAATGGGTATCATGGTACGCAGACACTGATCACTGTTCTTGGAAAGCTTCATTTTTTAGAACAAATAGGGGATAAAGAACAAATTTAAGGCCGATTGTTTCTCTGCTTAGGCAGGAAAGCAGTCGGCTTTTTTTGTTTCTTGGAAGGAAGGTGGTTGATAAGTGAATAGCTTTATTTCGTGGATTGGTGGGAAAAAGGCTTTAAGAAAGCTATTATATAAGCTGTTTCCTAAAAATCATACACGATATATAGAAGTATTTGGAGGTGGTGGATGGGTACTCTTTGGTAAAAGACAGAGAAAGAACTGCATGGAGGTTTACAACGATTTTAATTCAAATCTTGTAAACCTTTTTTTATGTGTAAAAGAACGTCCCCTTGCTTTTCTAAAGGAGCTTGGGTTTTTGCCGTTGTGTTCAAGAGACGAATTTGGGGTTTTGAGAAAGTTTATTGAACAGGAAGAATTTACAGATGCCTATATGGCTGAGGAGCTGGAACTGGCAGAAAAATTTATCCCTCCTCCGTCGGTTGATGAAATGAAGCTTTTGTATGAAAAGAAAGCCCAGCTCTATGAAGTAAAAAGAGCAGCCGCTTTTTTCAAGTTGATAAAGTACAGCTATGGCAGTAGTACAACCTCCTTTGGTGGTCAGCCCTGCGATATTCGAAAGTGTTTCAAAATTATATGGGAAGCCTCGGAACGATTAAAGGACGTTGTTATAGAAAACAAAGATTTTGAGGACTTCATTAAGCAGTATGACAGAGAGGGGGCATTCATCTATTGTGATCCACCTTATTTTGGAACAGAGGGGCATTATGCTGTGGGCTTTCCTAAAGAAAATCATGTAAGACTTCGGGATACTCTTTCAGCTTGCAAGGGACTTTGGATGGTGTCCTATAACGATTGTGAGTACATCAGGGAGTTGTATAAGGATTTTCATATTCGCACGGTTGTCCGTATCAACAATCTGGCACAGCGTTATGAAGGAGGTGCGGAGTACAGAGAACTGGTAATTACAAATTTTGATCCAAAGAAGATGGTTATAAAGGATTTTAGCTTTCAAATGAATCTTTTCTCTGATTTGGAGGACGAGGATGAACAGTTTGAATATTACTTAAAAGAGGATTAGGAGGAATAAGTACATGAAAAAATTGAATGAACAGCAAGGCTTGGTTGTAGAAAACGAAATGATTGAATTTGCAAATTTAGGAGATGAAGTAGTTGTTACTGCATTAGATCGCCTTGTGGTGTTGACAAAGGCAAAAATGACGGCATTGGATATGGTAAAAACCATTGCAACCCTTGCGGAAGTCACTCAAAATCTTCTTGCCATATTGGCGAAAAATTGTGGTAATTGCGAGGACTGCGGCCATTGTGAGGAAATGGATACAGAAAACATTAAGCTTCCCTATTATATGTTGGAAGTCGCAGGGATTCCAAATGATGCAAAGCTGATTGCATATGCCGAGGAAGACAGCGGAATTGTCCGTGTGGAACAGGCGGAATACGACCATGATATTGCAGATATTCCCGAGGACATTCTTAAATTGCTTTCAGAATATGGGATTTGTATGGGTGAGCTTGATGCACTGCTTGTGAAGGGGGAATTTCTTCATGGATAAGAATTATGTATATCCGATAGGAGGTGGAAAATGAGTAATATTCAAATCAAAAAAGGGTGTATTTATTACTACGGCAACCCAGCTGGATATGTAAAAGAGCAAAATGCAGTGGTGGATACCATGTTTCAAAGGGAAGAACTGAAAGAATTGCTGATCGAAAAAAATCTATCAGCTACTTGGACAGACGGTGTATTTGAACGGCTTTCAAGGGGTGAAAAGCTGGCAGAATTGAATGGGGAAAACAAGCCGCTAAAAAAAGTCCGAATTTGGCAGTTAAAAGCCGATTCGGACTTTGCTTTGCGGTTTATTTCTTTGGGAGAGAGCCAAAAGAAATTTGGTGAACCAAGGATTGAAAATTATGAAACCGTTTATGATGGCGAGCTTACAACCAACGATTTGGAGGGGATCTATACCAAATTCAATATTGACCACCCTTATGGTTATGAGGGGCATTCCCTATCTATGTCCGATGTGGTGGAACTTTATGATGATGAAGGGAGTACTTTTCACTATGTAG
>JAEZPX010000088.1 GCA_023413275.1 Bacillota bacterium
ATTCACAGGAAATAATTTTTTCTTTTATTGCATGGTATGCTTTTTGCTTTAAGCTTTCTTTCCCAGACATTTTATTGTGCCTCCCCCAAAATTTGCATAAAGTATACTACATAATTCTGCTCTTGCAAAGAGAAAATATGTAGAGTCTGTTAAGAATTGATTTTTTAACAAGTATCATTCTAATATAACTCCTAACCAAATTACAATAAAAATGAAAAATAAAAAAAATGTAATCAATCAAAATAAAATAATTTGCATAAAAAAATCTTTTGGATACATCACAAACAAAATTATTTAATGTTAATACAATAAATTACATTTCTGAATTACATTTTTTGTAATATAGCTGTTTTTATTGTGTATTTTGCTTAAATAGCATACATCAAAATTGTTTATACTATTCAAAATTAAGAAGATAATTAATTTTGAGTTGACACCAACCACGAAAACCAATTATACTCCTCTTATAGAGTGATGTATACATCAAATGAAACAGTAACAATTTGTTGCTGAAAAAGGAAGGTATTAAAATATTATGAAAGCACTAAGAATTAACGCACCGGGTGATGTTTCGATTGCCGAAATCGAAAAACCCGTCCCAAAGGAAGGCGAAGCCTTGCTAAAACTTTTGTATGGTGGCATTTGTGGCAGTGATTTAAGCTCCTACCGCGGTGCAAATGCTTATGTTTCTTACCCCCGTATTCCCGGACATGAATTTTCTGCGGAAATCATCGAAGTGGGTGAAAACAATTATGGTTTAAAAGCAGGAATGATTGTTACCTGTAATCCCTACTTTAATTGCGGTGAATGCTATTCGTGCCAAAAAGGCAGAGTCAACGTATGTCATGATAATCAGACGATGGGTGTTCAGCGTGAAGGTGCATTTAGTGAATATATCACTATGCCCGTGGAAAGAATCTATGATGGTAAGGGTTTAGACGCCGAAACTTTAGCTTTAATTGAACCTTTTTGCATCAGCTATCACGGTGTGTCCCGTGCTGAGGTTCAGCCTGGAGACAAAGTTTTAATCATGGGTGCAGGTACCATTGGTGTTTTGGCTGCCATTGCGGCAAAAGCAAAAGGTGCCGAAGTAACCATCTGCGATGTTGCAGAAGAAAAATTAAATTATGCTTTTGAAACCTTTGAAATTGACCATAAGCTCTTAAACGCCTCCCCCGAAGCATTCCAAAAAGGTGTTGCGGAATTGACAAACAATAATGGCTTCGATGTTACAATAGAGGCTGTTGGTTTGCCTGTCACCTTCCAAAACTGTATCGATGCTGCTTGCTTTGGCGGTAAAGTTGTTTTAATTGGCGTTTCCAAAAAGAATATTGAAGATTTCTTCTTCACCATCATTCAGAAGAAGGAACTAAATATCTATGGCTCTCGCAATGCATTGAAAAAAGATTTTATAGAATTGATCGACTTAGTATTGAACAATGATGTAAAATTAAATAAAGTAGTTACAAATCGTTATAAGTGGACAGATGGATCACAGGCACTAGCAGATTTCTCTGAAAATGCAGATAAAATGTTAAAAGTAGTGTTGGATTTCACCCAATGAGAATTGGTGTGTATTCATATAAACATGGAAAAAACAAGACTTGAAAGGGGAAAAAGAAATGAAATTCAAAAAATTAGTAGCTTCTATGTGTATTGCAGCAATCTCCGTTGCTTCTTTCGCAGGTTGTTCCAGTAAGCCCGCAGAGGATGCGGCAAAACCCGCAGAAACTCCACAGGAGAAAGTAACATTGCAAATTGGTTTTGAAAATTCTATGTCCGAGCCTATCGGTCAAGCTTTGCAGAAATGGTCTGATTTGTTGGCTGAAAAGTCAAACGGCACAATGGAAATTGTGCTCTATCCAGACTCTCAGTTGGGCAGTAAAACAGACTTAATTGATTCCATGCTTTTGGGCGAAAATGTAGCAACTTTAGCGGATGGTGCATTCTATGCTGATTATGGTGTACCTGATTTTGGTATCGTTTTCGGGCCTTTCCTGTTTGACAATTGGGATCAGTGCTGGACTTTGATTGAATCCGATTGGTATAAAGGACAGGAAGCGAAACTGCAGGAAAAAGGCTTAAAGATTATTGCTTCCAACTGGGCATACGGCGCTCGTCATACTTTGACAGTAAAACCAGTTAACAAAGTAGAAGACTTGGCTGGTATGAAGATTCGTGTTCCAAGTAACCAGATTCAGTCCCTTGGCTTCGATGTTTTAGGTGCTGCTTCCACAGGTATGAGCCTTGGTGATGTTTATCAGGCATTGCAGACAAAGACAATTGATGGTGCTGAAAACCCTCTTGCAACATTGTATGGCCGTAAGTTGCATGAAGTTGCAAAAAACCTTATTTTAGATGCTCACGTTTTGAACTTCACAACATGGGTTTGCTCTAATGACTGGTTTAACTCTTTGACAGAAGAACAGCAGAACCTCCTTGTTGAAACAGGTAAAGAAGCTGGTATTTACAACAATCAGATTCAGCAGGAATCCGAAGCTGATTATCTCCAGAAGATGAAAGATGAAGGCGTAACGGTTGTAGAACCTTCTGAAGAAGTAATGGCAGGCTTCCGTGAAAAAGCAAAAGCATTCTATGCAATGGGCGACAAATTTGGATGGTCCGAAGGTCTTTATGACACAGTTCGCGCTGCAATGGGTGCAAAATAAATAACATCCACACAAATAATCTGACCTCTACGGCGGCAGGAAAACTCCCGCCGCCGTATTTTTCAGAATTAGATTCGAGGGAGCGAATATGAAAAATAATAATAAATTATCTAAGCTTATTAATTTAGACGTATTGGTCGCATCTGTGGTATTAGCACTACTGATTCTCCTTACGTTTTTAGGCGTTGTATGGCGTCGTGTCTTTGGTGCGCCCTTTACATGGTTAGAAGAGATCCAGCTTGCATGCATGGTTTGGATTGTATTTGCAGCGGCAGGCGCAGCATTCCGCTATGGCAATCACGTTGCAATTGAAATGATTGTAGATCTCATGCCTGAAAAAATTCAGAAAGTCTTTACTGTTTTTATTTCTGCTGTTGTAGTAGCCGTTATTTCTTACTTATTTATACAAAGCATTGGGTTTATACAGCTTTTCGTAAACAGCGGGCGTACAACCCCTATGTTAAAAATTCCTTATGCATTTATTTACGGTATTGCACCTGTATCTTATATTTTAATGATTTTTAATTACTTCTATGCCCTTATTAAAGGTGTAAAATCTGAAGCAAAGGAGGCGGTAGAAAGTGAATAGTGTTCTTGCTCTTTCCGCCATTGTTTTGCTGGTACTTTTATTCTTGAAAGTTCCGGTATATTTATCCGTATTAGGCGGTTCTGCAGTTTATTTTATTCTAAATCCGACAATAAACACTATTATGTTTGCTCAAAGAGCAATTACCAGTGTTGAAAGTATATCATTGTTGGCAATTCCCTTTTTCGTATGTGCCGGTATTTTAATGAACTACACCGGTGTAACAAAAAGAATTTTAGATTTTTGTTCCGTACTTACTGGACGTATGTCCGGTGGTTTAGCCCAGGTAAACATTCTTCTATCTACATTAATGGGCGGGTTATCCGGTTCTAACTTGGCTGATGCTGCCATGGAAGCAAAAATGTTAGTTCCTGAAATGGAGGCAAAAGGCTTTTCAAAAGAATTTTCAACAGTTGTTACCGCTGCTTCTTCTATGATCACACCATTGATTCCCCCAGGTATTGCCATGATTTTATACGGCTGTATTGCCAATGTATCCATTGGTAAGCTGTTCATGTCAGGTCTTGGAATCGGTACCTTACTATGTGTTTCTATGATGATTCTGGTACGTTTTATCTCTGTAAAACGTGGATACCAGCCTCTTTATACTGAAAAGGTTCCAGCAAAAGAATTCATCGCTGCTGTAAAGCCTGCAATCTTACCTTTATGCTTGCCTATTATCATTATCGGCGGCATCCGTTTGGGTATTTTTACAGCCACAGAGGCAGGTGCAATTGCAATTCTTTACGCAGTAATTCTAGGTGCAGTCTACAAAGAGTTAGATCTAAAAAACACCTTCACAGGCTTAAGAGAAACCGTTTGTACCACATCATCCATTATGCTGATTG
>JAEZPX010000101.1 GCA_023413275.1 Bacillota bacterium
CGGGAATCGAACCCGTGACCTCCGCCTTACCAAGGCGACGCTCTACCTACTGAGCCATATCAGCATAGCTACGAAAAATATTTCGTCAGCCTGTATATATTATCACATTGTCTTTGTTTCGTCAATACTATTTTGCTCCAAAAAACGCTCCATTTTCTTTTTCACCCTTTGCAGTGCATTATCAATAGATTTCTCATTCTTTTTCAAGCTTTTTGCGATTTCAAAATAACTCCTACCTTGCAAATAGAGGGCTAAAACCTTCGTTTCAAAACCACTTAGATTTTTCACCATCTGAGATTCAATAAAATCCTTGTTTTCTTGCCCTATAAATAATGCTTCGGGATTTAACATTTCCCCTTCTTGTAATAAATCAATATAGGTCTGATCTGAATCATCATCAAAAACTGGTTTATTCAAAGATATATAAGAATTAAGAGGTTGATGCTTGTATCTCGTTGCAGCTTTAATTGCTGTAATCATTTGGCGATTTACGCATAACTCCGCAAAGCCACAGAATGATGTATTGCGTTCCACATTAAAATCACGAACGGCTTTATATAGGCCAATCATCCCCTCTTGAATAATATCCTCACTATCTGCTCCAATCAAAAAATATGCCCTTGACCTTGCTTTCACCAAAGGCTTAAATTTATCCATTAAATATTCTTCTGCTTGGGAATTCCCTTTCTGCGCCATTGTTACCACATCTTCATCCTTAAATGCCCCAAATATAATCTTGCTCGACTCCGGGGCTTGAGCCGCGCCTTTCCCTTCTTCTACTTTGTTCTCCGCAACGCTTCTATCCATTCCAACGCCTCCCGGTCAAGATGATCTGCTAGCAAATTATTTTTGGGCGGTCTATTTTCGATAAACCGCTCCCTTAAATAATCTGTTTCTGCTTGAATTTCTGTTCTTAGCTCTTTTGCCGTCATTCTTGTGGCACCTTGCCCGTAGATAATGAGCTGCTCAAGTCCATCCCCTGTGGCCACCCGAACTCTGTAATGCTTTGGCATAGCAGTAACGACTCTTTCGATATAATGATCTGCCGTTTCCGCCTCTTTGGTATAAACAACAAATATATTTTGATATGGATTTACAGACCCAATATTTCCTTTCACCAAATAGCCATCAAAAACTAAAATAATGGTTGTGTTTTTTACCCCTTTATAATTCGAGAGGATATCCATAAGCTTTTGCCTTGCACTTTCCAAGCTTACATCTAGAGCTAGCTCTTTTAAATCATCCCAAGCATGAATAATGTTATAGCCATCAACCAATAAGAATTCCTTATGCAAAAGCGTCCCCTCCATTCTGTAGTGATATACACAATAGAGTAACATATTTTGTCGCAATTTGCAAAACCACTATTTACATTATAATTATTATTTTAAATAGAAGCACTATATACTTTATTCTTTAGTGTATTTTCTTTGTCGTACAACTTCATACATTAAAAGACCTGCTGCCACAGATGCATTTAAAGAAGAAATCTGCCCATACATGGGAATAGAGGCTGTAAAATCGCAATTTTCTCGAACCAGACGACTTACACCTTCTCCCTCACTACCAATTACCAAAGCCAAAGGCCCCTTCATATTGGTATCAAAATGGTCTAAGCCTTTCATGTCCGCACAGGCAATCCATAGGCCTTCTTTTTTTAGCTTCTCCATAGTTTTGACAATATTGGTTACTCTGGCTACAGGAATATATTCCATGGCACCTGCGGAGGTCTTACCTACTGTAGCATTTAACCCCACGGAACGGCGTTTTGGAATAATTACACCGTGTACCCCTGCACATTCCGCCGTACGTAAGATTGCCCCTAAATTGTGTGGATCTGTAATACCATCCAATAACAAAATAAAAGGGTCTTCCTGTTTTTTTCTGGCAACCGCTAAAATATCCTCCACCTCAACATATTCATGAGCTGAAACCAAAGCAATAATACCTTGGTGATTTTTGGTTTGAGAAAGCTCGTCCAGCTTCTGTCGGCTTACCTCCTGAATCACTACGCCTTTTTCTGTTGCCATAGCAATAATGCGCTTTACGGTGCCCTCTAGATTTCCCTTTAATACCAAAAGCTTTTCCATATCTCTGCCGCTTTTTAATACTTCCAGCACAGCATTTCTGCCTTCTACTTGGTTTTCGTTAAATTCTCTTTCTTTTTTATCCACAAAAAATGCCTCCATCTTTTCTAAGCTTATGAGGAGCCCTAGTCAACCCACAAACTACATCACAATGTTATAGAAAGCCGAAGGAACAGGTTTCTCTCCCTCCTTCGGCTTATCTTTCGTTCTATTTTTTTATTATATCCACCATACCCAAAGAAAACAAGCTTATTGCCCGTTGTTTTTCACCTTTTAAATACAAATATCCGAATAATGCCTCAAGTCCTGTGGCATGACGATAATCCATCAAATCTGCATTTTTAGGTGTAGTGAAAGACTTTGCATTACGTCCCCTTCGAAAGACAGAAGCTTCCTCCTCTGTTAATTCCTCAGCAATACGAAAATACATGTGGGCTTGTGCCTTGGCATTGACTAAGTCTTTTGCTTTTTTGTGTAAACGGTTTACCGGCGCATTGCCGTCTGTCAATACCGTCAATCTTACAAACATCTCGTAAACTGCATCCCCAATATACGCTAGACCCAGCGGAGACATTTCTTTGGGGTCAACCTTTCCTATACCATCTAAAACTAAATCAAGCTCTTGTAAATCCATTTTTAACCTCTAAACCATTGAACACCCTGACGAGTATCCTTAATGGTAATTCCCATGGCTGTTAATTCTTCTCTAATTGCATCGGCTGCAGCAAAGTCTTTCGCTTTCTTGGCTTCATTTCTTTTAGCAATCAATGCTTCAATTTTTTCTGCTTCCTCATCTGGAATGCTATCCTCACTCAACTCAGCAACTCCCAATACACCACATAAGTGATCAAGCATATCTTGAATCTTTGAAGCATATTCCTTGGAAGCACCTGCTTTAACAGCAATATTGCTAAAACGAACCAATTCATAAATTACAGAAATGGCATCAGCAGTATTAAAGTCATCATCCATGGCAGCTTCAAATTGCTCTTTATAGCTTTCTAAATCCTTCACTTGGCTCTTTTCCTCTTGGCTCATGGCTCCCAAAGGGGCATTTTCGATAAAGAAAGCAAGCTCTTTTCTGGCGTTTTTAATGCGCTCCAGACCATTCTGGCAAGCCTGCATTAAATCACGGCTGAAGTTGATAGGGCTTCTATAATGGCCATTTAAAATAAAGAAACGAATTACTTCATAAGGGAACTGTGCAGCGATATCTCTTACTGTAAAAAAGTTACCTAATGACTTAGACATTTTCTCGTTGTCTACAGTGATAAAGCCATTGTGCAGCCAATATTTTGCAAACTGGCAACCATTGCATGCTTCACTCTGGGCGATCTCATTTTCATGATGAGGGAAAACCAGATCTTCACCACCAGCATGAATATCTATGTGCTCTCCTAAATGATGCTTTGCCATAACAGAGCATTCAATGTGCCAACCGGGTCTGCCTTCTCCCCAAGGAGAGGTCCAACTGGGCTCACCTTCTTTTTTAGGTTTCCAAAGAACAAAATCTGTAGGATTCTTCTTGGCATCATCCACTGAAACACGCTCACTGCCCCCAGCAATCAGTTCATCCAAATTTTTACGGGACAATTTGCCGTATTCGGGAAATTTCTTTGTATCATAGTAAACAGTTCCCTTATCTTCATAAGCAAAGCCTTTATCAATTAGGTCTTTGACCATTTCAATGATTAAGTCCATTTCCTCTGTAACACGGGGGTGAACATTAGCTCGCTTTACATTCAAACCATCAGCATCATGAAAAGCTTCTTGAATATATCGATCGGAAATTTCCTGCATAGTACTGTTTTCTTTATTTGCACGGTTAATGATTTTATCATCTACATCCGTAAAGTTCTGTACATAGGTTACTTCATAGCCCTTATACTCCAAATAACGTCTTACGGTGTCAAAAACAACATAAGGACGTGCATTGCCGATATGAATATAATCATACACTGTAGGACCACAAACATACATTTTTACTTTGCCTTCCTCCATGGGGACAAATTCTTCCTTTTGTCTGGTTAGGGTATTATAAACCTTCATATGTGATTCATCCTTTCTAGTCATCTATTTCGAAATATAAATATCTTTAAGCACATTTTCTTTACAGAGAACTTCTCCAAGCTCTCTCCCATGAAAAAGATTACCTCTATTTTGCAATTATATCATATTTTCTTAAAAAATACTTATATTTTCCACCGGAATATAAAGATTTATACCGCTCTTCTTTTGCATCCTGTTAACTCCTCAGGAGCAACGGGTGAAATGCGCATGCCGTCTTTTCTAACTACCATAACTGGTGAACCAACTGCTGTTACATTTTCTGGAATATCTTGAATCACCACAGAACCCGCACCTATTTTTGAGTTTTTACCAATTGTAACAGGACCCAAAACGATTGTACCTGCTCCAATCATAACATTGTCTTCCACAGTAGGATGACGCTTGTTTTTATCTTTTCCTGTACCACCCAAAGTTACGCCATGATATAGCATTACATTATCTCCAATTTCTGCTGTTTCACCAATGACAATACCCATTCCATGGTCAATAAAAAAATTATTGCCAATGGTTGCACCAGGATGAATTTCAATTCCCGTTATGAAGCGGGAGAATTGAGAAACCAATCTTGCTAAAAAATATTTATTTTTCTTGTAAAGTTTATGGGCAATACGGTGATTAATTACAGCCCAAAAGCTGGGATATAAAAAAACCTCAATACTGCTTTTAATTGCAGGGTCTTTTTCTTTAATAACTCTAATTGCATCCTTTAACATAATTATTTCCTCCTATATTTTAAGATAACCTCATTCACATAGCAATCTTGCATCTAATAATCCCTTTTGTTCGGTGGAATTATCCTTAATAAAATAAAAAAGCTTCGTCTTTATGCAAATAAAGACGAAGCTGTATATTCTCCGCGGTTCCACTTTAATTAGATGGCCAACACCATCTCTCTTTAAGACTGTAACGTTGTCACCGGAAACAGACTACTAAACTTTCGCCTGTTCAGTTCAGGAACGCACTTCATTCTCCCCCACCTATTAAGCGACTCCCACCCAAGTATCTCAAGATGTTGACAGATAAAACCATGATAACATGATTTCAAATCTCACCACCTTTCACCAAGGTCGCCATTCTCTGTTAGGCAAGAAAAGAATTACTCTTTTCCATCATAACCTTTTTCTTATTCAATTTTCCTGCAAAAGACAAACTGCTGTAGCGGCAATGCCCTCGCCTGCACCTGTAAAACCCAAACCTTCTTCTGTTGTTGCTTTCACATTTAGTTGACTACCTTTAATTTCCAGAGTTTTTGCAATCTTCTCGCACATTTCAGGTATAAATGGTGCCAATTTGGGCTTCTGAGCGATAATTGTTGCGTCGATGTTAATTATACAATATCCTTTTTCAGAAATCAAGTATAAAACTCTGGAAAGCAACTTTAAGCTATCAGCACCTTTATACTCTTCCTTCGTATCGGGAAAGTGCCTTCCAATATCTCCTAATGATGCCGCCCCTAGCAGTGCATCCATAATAGCATGCACTAAAACATCAGCGTCTGAATGCCCTAGAAGGCCTTTTTCAAAAGGAATCTCAACTCCACCAAGAATCAGTTTGCGATTCTCAACCAATTTGTGCACATCATATCCAGAGCCAATCCGCATTTTTTTACCTCTCTTTTAAAATATGCTTGGATGTAAAAAATTCTACAATTCCACATATTTTTCTATTCTATGCAACCCTACTATACCCCGACCTTATCATTCTGTCAAGAATATAAAAAATTACTGGATTAACCTTCATTAACGAATAAAATTTGTTCTTTGTGTCCGCTCGACCTCAGGCAACGAAATTCCACTTTTCTTGCCCGCCTCTATATTCTTAAGCATCCAGGCCATATTTACACCGATATTTCTCATGGTCTGCAGACCCTCTGCATCCTGCTTAACCTCTTCAGGAGAATTACCATGCACCATATTCCAATAACTTGAAGCTACTATAGGCATCATTGCGATGGTAAAATACTTATTAATTACGTCAAATGATGCTGTAGTGCCACCTCTTCTAGCTGAAACAACTGCGGCTGCTGGTTTGAAGTTAAATGGGTGTTTAGCGGCAGTGGTTGAACAGTAAAAAGCTCTATCCAAAAAAGAGAGCAAACGACCGCTAGGATGAGCATAGTATACTGGAGAACCAAAAATAAAGCCATCTGCCTCTTGAGCCATTTCTACAAATCTATTTACGTCATCATCGTTGAAAATACATTTTCCTTCGTGGCACTTGCCACATCCAATACAATCTCTAATAGGTTTTGGACCCAGTTGAAAAATTTCATAGCCAATTCCTTGTCTTTCCAAAGCCATGCCAACCTCAGTCAACGCTGTAAATGTACAACCTTTTAAATTTGAGCTTCCGTTAACCATTAATACCTTCATGCTACAAGCCTCCTTATTTCATTATATTGTTTCTAACATAAATAATTACTTATGACACCAATTTTCATATCATGACCATTGTTACATATAAATCTGAATTTATCATTTCTTACTATACTAATAATAGACGATTATATTTACCTTAGGTCTATTTCTTTGCAAGGATTATAAATACAAAAAAACATCCTTCTTTCAGGATGCAAATAAGACATAGCGGAGGAGGGATTTGAACCCCCGACACTGCGGGTATGAACCGCATGCTCTAGCCAACTGAGCTACTCCGCCACATATTAATTTTAGTAGAAAAATGGGAGTTACAGGGCTCGAACCTGTGACCCTCTGCTTGTAAGGCAGATGCTCTCCCAGCTGAGCTAAACTCCCATAAACGACTCAGAAGGGGCTCGAACCCTCGACCTCCGGCGTGACAGGCCGGC
>JAEZPX010000142.1 GCA_023413275.1 Bacillota bacterium
CCAATCCTCATAAAATAGCTCTATTTAATCATAATACGGCTCATACCAGCTCTTTCCATGTTTCTTGATGAAATTACCAGTCCAACAACTTCCATTGTTAGAAAGCCTTTTAGGGTGCTCAAATTGAATTGCATATTGCATGTTAATGATGCCTAAAGCATTAACCTGTACCCTCTTAATTACTTTCATATACATCCACCGCCTAAAAAGGCGGTGGAATTCAAAAAAAACGTTGAAATAACCCGCATATATTACTATTAATTCATCATCTTAATGATTAATAACTTCTGACCAGGATAGATTTTATCAGGATCCTCAATATCGTTTACCATTAAAATACGTTCGATAGTGGTATCAAAGTGTTTCGCAATCTTCCATAAACTGTCCCCTGGTTGCACAGTATAAATTACGGCACCTGCCATGGGCTTTTGAGGTGTATCGGTATTTTTCAGACGAATATCCGTAACGAGCTGAGTTGTTTCCTGCCTTTTCCCATCTGCCTCAAGTACAATGGATGCGTATAACTCACCCTCCCGATCGGATATAATCTGAAAGTCGATTTCCTCAATTCTGCCCTTAACATTTATTTCATCAGTAGGCATAACACCCTTCATCTCAATTTTTTGGCTAAAAGGAATTCCTTTGTTTGCCATACAAACTGCGTGATCATCTTCTTGGCATAAATACATGATTTCCACATTCAAAACGCCCTCAACTTGAATCATATCCTCTTGGGGGCTTACATCTTGAATTTGCAGCGTTCCCCAAGTTTTTCCTGCCTGCAGCATGGGACGCTCGCTTTGATCTAAAGTAATTTTCTCTTTTAATGAAAATTGATTTTTAGCTCTTCCAACACAGATTGGATAGATCACGGTTTCCCGCATAACTTCTGTTTCCATCCCTGGTGCATAGGCATCAGTAACCACAGTCTTTTCTGTTGAATCCCATGCTGACATCTCACTCATAATAGATGCATTTACATCTAAAATTCTGGGTTCACCGTCGTCATCAAGGCTGGTTTTAATCGAGGCCTCATCAATGGTTAAATTTACATCAACGGAACTTTTCGGTGTAATTTTATCCGCTTCTAAGTACCCATTAAATGGTATTTTTTCGCTCCATGAATGCACAGTTCCTGTACCCTGATCATCCGTATATAAAATATCAACGATAAGATTGCTGCGGATCATTACTTTGCCATCCATTGGACGAACTTCCTGATCTGTCAAATTGAAATCGCAGCTCAAAATTTCTCCAACAGCTGGTGCAGTTTGAGGTAGCGTAACTTCCTCTTTAACTGTGAATCCTTCTTTCTTCTCAGCAACTACTTCCTCCATGCGAAGCTTGCCTTCCAAAAAGGCCATTCCGCTACTGTCCCCAGGTGCAACTACATTAACTTTATGTACACGTTCTGCATTTGCCGTCAGCCCAATGACTGCCTTTATTCCTAACTTTCTATCATTGATTACTTGGCAATCCAAATGCTCCAGTGTTGTTGTTAGTTTTACCTGCATATCCTTTTCCAGTCCGTCCATGTATATAATATCTTCAATGGGTAAACTGGATTTCATCGCATATACTGCATCGTCACCTTTGTCAGAAGAATAAAGGATTGTAAGGTCCAAATCCCCCGAGAGGTTGATGCGATCATCCCCCACCCGTACATCCTTCATCTTTACTTTTCCATGGCAACACAAAACTTCATTTACGTCAGGCTTGCTGTCAGGCGCGATGATATCCCCTTCCAGCAAGATTTGGGAGGCTTGTTTCCCACCCTGCTGCTTCAATACAATTTCTTCTCTTTCCCATTCCATCGGCATAAAAAACCTCCTTCGCTATTCTTGCGGCAGTTTTCAGACACTGATTTCGGGCTTTTCCTTTTTTTCGGTCACCATCCACCCTTTGTCTATATATAAATATATTGAAATTCTTCTATTGTATTCCTAAAAATAAGGGTTTCTCTGAAAAATGTTGTTTCACTTTTTCAATCTTTAGAAAAAGTCAAATAAAAAATCCCATTATACAATGCTTGACGAAAACATGTATAATAGGACTTGCTTTTTTAGAATAGGATTACGATCATTATGGAAAGACGTTCAAACCTTACAGAAATTATATTAACTGGGAAAGGCTTGGGTAAATCCAGTCATACAAAAAGTACAGCATTTTATTTACTCTATCATATGAGAACCAACAGAATATCTTGATAAACGTCCATTTTTTCTTTAATAAATCTTATCTCATATCACTTCTTTTGAGCCTCAAAATCCCCTCAGCTCCGTAATAGGAAACCAACGAAAAACAACCTTTCCTGTCAAATCTTTACAAGAAATAACCCCCATTTGTCGGCTGTCATAACTTAAATCTCGATTGTCGCCCAATACAAATACGGTACCTTTCGGAATTGTCATATCCACAAGCCCATTGGTAGGCCCATCTATATACTCTTCTTCCAGTATTTCACCATTAATTTCAACAAGACCATTGGGAAGCAGTCGAATATGATCCCCCTCAGTAGCTATAATTCTTTTTAAAACTGTTTTTACCTTTCCACTCTCATTGTACTGAAAAACAATAATATCTCCTTTTTCATACCATCCCATCTGAACAAAAAAGCGACTCATACAGATAATATCACCATCGTTTAAGGTAGGATCCATAGAGCTTCCCTCTAGCTTCACTGGCCATAAAAAGCAAAATAATATTATTATGATAATTGCTGCCCTAACAATTACATTCGCCCAATCTTTTACAACTTCATTCAAAACCATTTACCTCTCTGTGCAATTATTTTCTGGTGACAAATTGTTACCACTCTATATAAAAGTATACAAATTTCTCCAAAAATAGCAAGACAAAAGAAAAGGTAAATTTAGGAATTATAAATAATTACCAATAATAAGCTGTTTTTATCTAAGGAAAAAAAATAAGCCTCATTTTTGAGGCTTAGGTAAATCTTTAGGCATATGTTATTAACGGCACTTTCTATCACAAACATTCTGATTCATTCTTTTCCATAAATCTATATCCGAAAGCCTCCAACGCCACCTGTGTTTCAAGACTTTTCTCTTTCTTAATAAAAATATAATCTGTATCAAAAGTGGATACAGCAAAAATACTTATTTCATTTTTTGCTAAACATCCTGATATCTTTGCTAGAATTCCCACCATAGAAAATTCCATCTGCCCTACAACACGAAAGCAACTCCATCCATCTTCATGTACTTCAATGTCTCTGGGTAATAGTTCTGTAGGGCAAACCAAAGAAAGCTCATGATCGGTTCTTGACCAAAAGCTAAAACGTCCCAAATCCGTTATTCCATGAGCTCCTACCCATTTTGCCACTGAAAAATCTATATCTAACCATTCTAACATCATTTATTTTTCCTCAATTTTGCTTTTGCACTGTTTTATATTCATCTTCCAAACGATAATAGGGACAATCGTTATTTTCGTCCTTCAAAAATCGTTCCATTTCATCTTCATCCAAATTCACTTGACAATAATATTCATCATACACTTCGTCGTAACTAAAGTATACACATGTATCACAATTTGACTTCATTTCTCTCTCCCATTTTTGTATAAATGTTTATCTCTCTTTTTTGAATAAAAGTAAAAACCACTTCTTAAAATAAGAAGTGGTTTAAGTATGGGAGTTACAGGGCTCGAACCTGTGACCCTCTGCTTGTAAGGCAGATGCTCTCCCAGCTGAGCTAAACTCCCATAAACGACTCAGAAGGGGCTCGAACCCTCGACCTCCGGCGTGACAGGCCGGC
>JAEZPX010000183.1 GCA_023413275.1 Bacillota bacterium
ATATCAGGGCAAGTACTTGAGGTAAACAACTACAAATATAAATTTGATACGGAAGGACATTATTATCTGAGTGACAGTCTTCTTTGGGATCACACCGGAGACTACCTGAAAGATGAGGGAAACTGGATATGCATCAATCAAATTACCCAAGTCAATGAAAATTTTGACAAAGTGTGCGAGAAAGACACAGAGGGTCTTAAAACAGTTTATTTATACGATAAAGATAATAAGTTTATAACTGCTAAGTTCGATAATGCAGAACGGAAAGAGGTATACTACTGCGGTTTTGAGCCTTATGAAAACCTTCAAAATACTACAATGAAAAGTGGTGCCCTAAGCAATTATTTGGATAAGACTGAAAATTTCAGCGGTACACAAAGTGTACGTATAGATAAAAATAATGGGATATTGGTGAACCTTATAAGAAATGAAACTGATAGTAGAATTTCCATCGCAATAAAAACGGAGACCGAGTGGCGTTTAACTTGGGGAAGTGCAAAAGAACAATCTGTTATGTCATATCCGTCAACCCAAGGGAAATGGAAGCAAATCAATGCAATACTTGCAAATACCAAAAAAGAAACAGGGCCATTTACGATAACCATTACTGGATTGGATAAAATATATGTGGATGCTTTGTTTGTATCTCCTATGTTGTCACAAGGTGAGGCGTATGTTTATACCACTGATTTTATGATTCAGACAGCATCTCATAAAAACTGGGGACGTGGAGCTAGAATATTTTATGATAGATATCAAAATGCGGTGGCCACAGCAGGAGATGACGGAGTTTTTATAGGATATTCCAGAAAATCCTATGGAAGTAAACAGGCCATCCCTCAATTGGATGAAACAATGTCCATCGAAATGCCGAAAGGTGGCTGTTTTCAATGGTTGGATCAGGATACTGGAGATACAATTTGTTGGAAACGGCAGAATGCGGTATGGACCTTTGAGCAGGCAAAAAATTTTGCAATATTCTTTGCAGTGTATACAGGGAACCAATCCTTGACTTATGGGAGATTCAGCATTAGTGTTTCGGGTTCTGAATGGAGAATTATAGAAAATGGTACCATCATTGCAAAGGCTGCAAAAACTGATGGCAAGCATTATCTTTTTCTAGTGATAGGCAATAGAGTACAGTTTTCGTGTGAAGATATCATACTATACGCAGGAATACATAACTTCCCGCAAGCATCTCAGGCAGTGCTTACGAGTAACAAAATTGAAGATCTTGTATGTATAGGATATTGCAAAGAACCAAAGGTATCTCTTTCCTACACAGATTATTCCGGAAAACCACATCAGGATATTGCGGTTACGGAAAGCGGAATTATTGCTGGACAGACAATTTATAATGAGCTTGGGCAGGGTGAAATAACGACAAAAAAGGTATATCTAGATGGACAAATGTGGCAGTACAGAGACAGTCTTGTAACCGCCTATGATTGGTCTACAGGTCTCATGAAAGGAGAAATTGCGGAAAAACATCCAGAGGATGGAGGTTTTGCATACAGCCAAATTAGGAGCAGTGTGGCACCAAATCCGGAACCTTTGGAATTAGGGCAGCCAGGTAAGATCATGGCAATCAAAGGAGATAGAAAGACGGCTCGTTTTGGAAGCTATACCAACGAATCTGAACTGTATGGACTTAAGGAGAAATCTTATACACTAAATGTTCAGTCTACGCCAGACAATATTGTAACTGTAGATGTATTAGATGTTTTTGGCAATAAGATAATGTCTTTAAGTAAAAATATTGTGGATAATAGGAATTCGCAAATCACAAAATATCAATATGACTTTAACGGAAATCTGCTTCGTGTGTATTATCCAAATTATTTTACAGATGTAAAAGAAAATGAAAAGTATATCAGCGAATATGTGTATGATGGATTGGGTCGTTTAAAAATGCAAAAGGAACCCGATGCAGGTGAGGCTAGATTTATATTTGACAAAGCGGGGAAAATCAGATTTTCACAAAATGGAAGTGACAGTCCCCATTATCTTTATTTTGTATATGACAAATATACAAGAAAGATAGAGGAGGGACGTGTAGACGGAGATTGGATCGAGGAAGCCTTGCAGAAAGACGCATCACTTGTGGGTGTCCCTCCGAAAAATGCCATTCCAAAATTAAAATATTATTATGATGGGGATGGCAAAGAAATATCCTCAGTTAGAAAGTTGCATCGTATTGAGACTTTTTCTGATAGCAGTGTCTTGGAAACGCAAGAAGACTATACTTATAATGAGGAAGGTAATATAAGTCAGAAGAAAACAACAATAGGTAAAAATGTAGATATAATCAAAATGAGATATGATACGGCTAAAAATATTGTTGAATACTCTGTGGGGGAAGCTGAAAGAGAGACAGTAGGCTACATATATGACATACAATCAAGATTAGTTGGTGCAAGCTATATGGGAAGGATGATATATTCTTGTGCTTATTTGGAAGAGGGAAATATCTCGGAAGAAAGATTTCTACCTGAACAAGGCAATAGATTATACAGGCAGTATTCTTATGATTCTGCTATGTGGCTGCGAAAACTAAAGGATGAGTGCTTTGAGCAGGAATTGGAATACGATTTTACAGGGGGGAAAGCGGGCTTAGGCGGTAGAATTACGAAATGCACCAGTAGGTTTTTAAAAGGTATTCCTGCCTCCGTTCAGCAAGAGATTACGTACAATTATTCATATGATGCATTTGGAAGGTTAAAAGGATATAAAAAAGGGAATCAAGAACGCATACTAGCCTTTGACGCAAATGGAAACCAGACAGGGGAAAGTGGTTCTACAGGCATATTTTCCTATGAGGCTGGCACAAATAGAATACTATCCTGTAAAGAATCGGCGTTTCAATATGATTCTATTGGTAATGCAAAATGGATTGAAGATGAACAAATGTGTTTCGATTATGATAAGGTTTTAAATAAAATAAGGTGTATCAGAAAAGGAGATATGCAGATAACGTATACCTATGGTGCACAAGGTAATTCTTCATATACCAATACTCAGAGTACGTCCTATGTGAGCTATGATGTGGGCGGAAGGGTATTTTCTGAAGAAAAAAATGGGAAAAGATGCATCTGTATTTATGGTGCCAATGGAATAGCGGCTCAAATTTTAGACGGAAAAGTCTATTATTTAATAAAAGATTATCAGTCCTCAGTGCGGGCAATCTATGATGGCGAAAAGATTCAGGCTGTATTCAGCTATGACCCCTTCGGGAAGTTTGATGAAAATGTGACATTTGATGCTTCCATAAAGGAACTTATTCCAATACGCTTTATCTCCGCAAGATATGAAGAAGAACTTGGTTTGTATCGAATGAAATTCAGACTATATGACCCTTATTCAGGGCGATTCTTAAATATTGATCCGGAAAACCAATATGCAAGTCCTTATATCTATGGGGGTGCAGATTGGGTGAATTATTTTGATCCAGACGGAGCAATCTCTCTCGGATCCATATTAAGCATTGCGGTGGGCGTTGTCCTTATAGGAGTAGGCGCTGCAATTGCAATCGGTACAGCCGGAATGGGGACGGGTGCTGGCGTTGCACTAGGTTTTTTAGGTGCTGGATTGATTGGTGCCGGAATTGGGGTAATGACTTATGGAATTTCTTCTGCAATAAACGATGATTTTGATATTGTGGACTGCTTGATTTACGGAGGAGTAGGCTTTATTGGCGGTATGGCAG
>JAEZPX010000194.1 GCA_023413275.1 Bacillota bacterium
ACCCATGGCTGTACCTCAGGCATTTCTTCAACATAATCCTTATAAACATCTAAGCCTTTATAGTAGTTAGGATTGATAATGCTCACGTGTCCAACCGTACCACACGCATCATACAAACTATTTGCCACAATGTCTAGAAACTTAAACATTGCCTCGTCACTCCCCGCCTCAATGTTTAAAAGCTGAGAGCGATAATCTGAGATAATTGTGTCATAATAATTGGGATTTTCCGGCTTGCTTCTAGATAGAACACCCCAAAAAGGGTAGCTTTCTTTCATGGCCTTCCACATCTCATCATAATCAGAGATCATTTGTTCATTTGTTAAATGATTATTTGCATATAAATCTTGATTTATATTTGAATTGTTTTTTCCCTCTTGGCTATCACCTTGCTGTGATGCGCATGCAATTAGGGAAAAGCTTAGAGAAATCGCTAATACCCCTGTTATTATTTTTCTTTTCATGCTATCATTCCTTTCTAGATGCCATCTATCACTGGTATTGGTATTACATACTTTTTTCCTTTGCTTAAACTAAAAGAAAGAATTTTTGTTTACCATAATTAACATTATACATGTTTACTGAGATTCTTCCAGTCAATTTGGCAAAAACAATTAAAATCCCCTCACGTTCTTTGAAGCACTCCCTCACTCGTACTAAAATTAATATAAAAAGATACACAACCATTGTAAAAAAGACTAGAATCGTATATACTAAACACGTAATCACTGACACCAAATACAGGATATGAGGTGAAAGGCTTGCGGTCACATAATTTATTATGGAATACTGCGCCTTTCGGCGTATTTTTTTTTATTAAAAAAATATAAAGGAGCTGTTCTTATGGAAACCAGAGTTGCGATTATTGGAGTAATCGTCGAAGAAGTTGATTCCGTTGAAAAATTAAACAATATTCTCCATGACTATGGGATGTATATTATTGGAAGAATGGGCATTCCATATAGAGAAAAGGATATTAACATCATTTGTGTTGTTGTGGACGCACCCAACGACATTATCAGTACGTTATCCGGTAAGCTCGGAAAACTGCCCGGTGTCAGCACCAAAGCGGTATATTCAAAGTTTTCTGCCAAAATAGAAGAGGAATAACATGAAAGAACTTATAGATAAATTATATTTGAATCAGGAGCTTACATCCCCAGAGTTTAAGGTTCTTATCGAAGGAAGAACCCCCGAGCTTTCTGAATATCTTTTTGAAAAGTCAAGACAGGTGCGGATGGACCATTATGGTAACGATATTTATATGAGAGGGCTCATTGAATTTACAAATTACTGCAAAAACGATTGCTATTATTGCGGAATTAGAAAAAGTAATTCTAAAGTACAACGATATAGACTAACAGAAGAAGATATTTTAAATTGCTGTCAAACAGGATATGAACTGGGTTTTAGAACTTTTGTCCTCCAAGGTGGCGAGGATATGCATTTTTCTGATGAAAAATTAGTGCACATCATATTGTCAATCAAAAAACAGCATCCTGATTGTGCCATTACGTTATCCATCGGAGAACGAAGCCATGAAAGCTATTTGGCATTTTTCAATGCTGGTGCAGAACGATATCTTTTGCGCCATGAAACAGCCAACGCTCAGCATTATAATAAGCTGCATCCCGCAAACCTAACCTTAGCTAGTAGAAAGGCATGTCTATTTGATCTAAAGGAAATTGGTTTTCAGGTTGGGGCTGGGTTTATGGTAGGTTCTCCCTTCCAAACAGTGGACAATCTTGTAGAAGATTTACTTTTTATAAAAGAATTACGGCCTCATATGGTTGGCATTGGCCCTTTTATCCCCCACCACCAAACACCTTTTGCAAACGAAGCAAGGGGTTCCTTGGAACTAACATTGTTTATGCTGGGGCTCATTCGGTTGCTCTTGCCCCAAGTTCTTCTCCCTTCTACAACAGCCTTGGGAACTATTGATCCCTTAGGAAGAGAACCCGGCATTTTAGCCGGCGGTAATGTTGTAATGCCTAATCTATCACCTGTTTCAGTCAGAAACAAATATATGTTATATGACAATAAAATCTGCACCGGCGATGAAGCCGCAGAATGCAGATTTTGTATGCAAAAAAGAATGGAAGGCATCGGATACCAAGTTGTGGTATCCCGTGGCGACTGTATTTCTTTGCAATAAATAAAACTGACGGGGAAGAATATCTGACCCAATTAAGAAAGGATAAAAAATGTATAATTCTAAGTCACACAAAGCAGAAGAATTTATCTGCCATGAAGAAGTGCTGGCATCACTGAACTATGCCGAAGAAAATAAAAACAATATAGACCTCATTGATAAAATCATTGAGAAAGCCAAACTCAGAAAAGGTCTTACCCACAGAGAAGCCGCTGTGCTGTTGGATTGCCAAATAGAAGAAAAAAATCAAGAGATATATGCGCTGGCTGAACAGATTAAAAAAGATTTTTACGGAAATCGTATTGTTATGTTTGCCCCCCTATATTTATCCAATTATTGTATAAACGGATGCGTGTACTGTCCGTACCATCTTAAAAATAAGCACATCACCAGAAAAAAAATGACACAAGATGAAATTAGACGTGAAACCATTGCTTTGCAGGATATGGGACACAAAAGGCTTGCCCTTGAAGCGGGTGAAGACCCTATCAATAATCCAATTGAATATATATTGGAGTCCATAAAAACAATTTATAGCGTAAAGCACAAAAATGGCGCGATCCGCCGTGTGAATGTAAACATTGCGGCAACTTCCGTTGAAAATTACAAAAAATTAAATGACGCAGGTATAGGCACCTATATTTTATTTCAGGAAACCTATCACAAAGACAGCTATGAAAAGCTACATCCAACAGGTCCAAAGCACGATTATGCTTACCACACAGAAGCCATGGACAGAGCCATGGAAGGTGGCATTGACGATGTAGGCATTGGCGTATTGTTTGGTCTGGAATTGTATCGCTATGAATTTTCTGCCCTACTCATGCATGCGGAGCATTTAGAAGCCACCTATGGCGTTGGCCCTCATACAATTAGTGTTCCTAGAATTCGCCCTGCAGATGACATCGATCCCTCAACGTTTGACAACGGAATTGATGATGATACCTTTGCAAAGCTGGTAGCTTGCATCAGAATTAGTGTTCCCTACACTGGCATGATTGTTTCCACACGAGAGAGCAAGGAATGCAGAGAAAGAGTTCTCCATCTTGGTGTATCGCAAATAAGCGGTGGCTCTAAAACAAGTGTTGGAGGCTACGCTGCTGCTGAGCCTGAAGAAGAAGATTCTTCTCAGTTCCAGCCCAATGATAACAGAACCCTGGATGAGGTTGTAAAATGGTTAATGGAATTGGGATACATCCCCAGTTTTTGTACAGCTTGCTATAGAGAAGGTAGAACCGGTGACCGTTTTATGCAGCTTCTGAAAAGCGGACAAATACAAAATTGCTGTCATCCCAATGCTTTAATGACTTTGAAGGAATATCTGGAAGACTATGCTTCCTCCGAAACAAGCAAACTTGGTAGCCAATTGATTTTGGATGAAATTAACAACGTTCCAAATGAAAAGATTAGAAAGATTGTTATTGAAAATCTTGAAAAAATAGGTAACGGAAGTCGTGATTTTAGGTTCTAGGAGGTTCAAATGGGATTAAATGAAACACCGACGGCAAATAGAATTCACATTGCTTTTTTTGGCAAAAGAAACGCAGGAAAATCCAGTATTTTGAATGCGATTACAAATCAAAATTTAGCAATTGTTTCTGACACAAAAGGAACGACCACCGATCCTGTTTATAAAGCAATGGAGCTCCTTCCTCTTGGTCCGGTGATGCTCATTGATACACCCGGTATTGATGATGAAGGCATCCTTGGTGAACTCCGTATAAAAAAGACACAACAAGTACTTAACAAAACAGATATCGCTGTCCTAGTAATGGATGTGAGAGAAGGAAAATCAGCGGAAGACGAGTCACTAATTCAATTATTTCAACTGAAAGAAATCCCATATCTTCTTGTATATAACAAATGCGATTTGTTTCGTAATAAAAGCTCAGAGGAGAATAGCATTTTTGTAAGTGCAAAAACTGGAGAACAAATACAGGCTTTAAAAGAGAAATTGTCAAAAAAAATCACAACAGAGGATCCAAAGCTTCGCCTTGTTGGCGATATTTTAAAACCTTGTGACTACGCCATGCTGGTAGTGCCCATAGATAAAGCCGCCCCAAAGGGTAGGTTGATTCTGCCACAACAGCAGACCATTCGAGATATTTTAGAAGCAAATGCCGTTTCAATTGTGGTAAAAGAAACTGAATACGCACAAACCATAAAAAATATGGGGATAAAACCTAAAATCGTAATCACGGATAGTCAAGTATTTCATAAGGTTCATGCTGAAACACCAGAGGATATCTTTCTTACCTCGTTCTCCATCCTTATGGCTCGCTACAAAGGCGTTTTAAAGACTGCTGTTGATGGAGCAAAGGCGTTAGACAAGCTTATTGATGAAGATAAAATTCTCATATCGGAAGGATGTACTCATCATCGTCAGTGTGACGATATTGGAACGGTTAAGCTCCCCCAATGGATAAAAAGCTACACCAAGAAAGATATCGAATTCCAATTCACATCCGGAACTGAATTTCCGGAAAACCTAAGCAGTTTTCAATTAGTTGTTCACTGTGGGGGATGCATGCTAAATGATAGAGAGATGAAATATCGGCAGAAATTCACAACAGGGAGTAACATTCCTTTTACAAACTACGGCATTCTCATTGCCTATATGCAAGGAATTTTGCAACGAAGTATATCTATGTTCCCCGAATTCCTTGCAGAATAAAACTTATGGCTTGAGTTTGTTTCAATCTCTATAGGGTTCAAAAGCCTTTACTTTCTTTTTACTCCACTATAAATAATCTTGCCTAAAAGAAAAGCCAGCGTCCAAAAAACGCTGGCTTTTGCCTTTCAAACTCATTTGCACAATATCACCTTTCAATAGGTTTCATTACTCCTTACGTTTATGACTATGTAGAAAAACTACACCCGATAAATATGAATAATAATCATCGGGTGCTTTCTAAGTTAGTAAAACGGGGGAGTTTTACTCTTTTAAATGCTAAATGAGATTAGATTTTTGCAACAATCGTTCAATCATTGCCGCAACCTCAGCTCTCGTAATATATGCCTTTGGCATGAGCGTATTCTGCCCTCTGCCAGATACAATGCCTGCTTTTAAACATCTTTGTGCACTGTCAACTGCAAAAGATGATACAGAAGAACTGTCTGCAAACATTGATATTAAAGCTTCCCCTTCTTTCTCAGACATTTCAGTCTTTAATCCAGTAATTTTCATAGCTCGCGCAATCATAGCCATAGCTTGTTCTCGGGTAATTTTGTCATCAGGCCCAAACGCTGAATCAGAATATCCTTTGATAATGCCATAGGTTGTTGCTGTTTTTACATATCCGCTATACCACTTTGAAGAGGCAACATCCGAAAAATTGTCAGCGCCTACTTCCGTTTCAAGTCCCAATGCTCTAACCATAATAGCGGCAAACTCTGCTCGTGTCATGTCTCTATCAGGTTCGTAATTTCCCTCTCCTACACCACCAACAACCATTCTTGAGCCCATGTTATTGACAGATGCTTTCGCCCAATGGTTGTCCATATCCAAGAATGTAATTGGATTCCACACAACGGAGTAAGTGCTGTTTGTTAAACTGTTTATTACAGCATAATATTTATTGTCTATCATAGTCACTCTAGTCGGCACATGATGGGTCGTTCCATCAGGGTTAACCACAATACCAGTGGTAATTTTTGCAGGGTCTACGCCGTTTGGAATCGCAATGGTTCGCTCCACATATGCGTTAAAGCTGTTCACATTTACCGCACGGCCGCCATAGCTGCAAGTAACTGTATAGTCCACAGCAGATACCACTGGCGTAAAACCACCGTTTTGCACAGCACGCGCCACTGCCGCGTCCATTTGTTTTGAAGGCTGGGAAATGCTAACGGAAACCATAATATCTTTTAGTGCCACATCTTTGCCAAGCTGACTTGAAACCCCTTGAATATTGATTTGTTCTGCAGGCAGAGTATAGGTTGCATTTTCTGTCTTGATTACAAGAGTTGCTTCCTTTTTCTCCATATTTTTCACCATTTCGCCGGTTAAAACCCCTGCCGCAGTATCAGTTTTACCTGTCACTGGAATAACCACTGTTGCTCCACTTTCTTTGGATGCAAGAACGCTCTCCAGTTTTGCAGAATCCACCGACACAGTCGTTACAGTCCTTCCATCCTTATCTGTAGCTGTTTGTGCTGTTCCCGCAGTTTTTGTCTCCCCATTCACTATAACAGGAACGCCACCTGACGCCCCAGCTGCAGAGCCACCTCCAGAAGAAGAACCGCCTCCACCACTTGAGGTAATTTTTACGCTCACCGCATTGGAATAGCAGGTAATGTCAGCAATTACATCATCAATAGAACCAGCAGGTCTTGTGTTGGCTGTTATTGTCATGACTGTACGAAGTAGATAAGTCTTACCTGCAACCAAGTTTACTGTTGTAGGCGTCATAGATGATGCATTTAATGTCCCCACAACAGAGGCAGCTTTCCATGTCCCACCATCATCCTCGGAAACCTGAATGCTTATATCCTTTGCATTTCTCACCGTAGCTTTTGCATAAATTCCTTTATCAAAGCTCAGTGTTGCGCCCTTACTTGTAGTGCCGTCTACCTTAAGCAGTGGCGCAAAGTATACGGGAGGTCCAAATTCAACCCCTGTAGTTGCGTCAAAATAGTTGTCATTTTGGTCAAGATTTATGGCAATATCACCATCTGTATTCCCCGAATATGCATTGGAATTCTTTAAAACCTCACCAATTTTAAAACCATCCTGGCTGGTTTCCAACTTAGTCCCATTTATCATTACATCCGCAGGATAGGAATAAGTGTGCCATGCACCAACACCATCAATACCACGAGCATTGTTATATAATCGATTATCACGAATTGTTGCAACCAAACTATAATAAGGACACGTGGTAATACCCGCACTGTGATACCCAATGGACTTCAAAACACTGTCGTATGCCTTAATATCATTTCCAGTAACGGTGCAAATTCCCCCATAAAGATACACAGCATATTCACAACCATCTGTTTGATTCTGTCTCTCGGGTTTATCCGTCCCAACAAAAATATTGTCTTTGATAACTGCCACGCCATTTCGGATTGCGATAGCATTTCTAAAGGAGTTTGTTGCACCAAAGGTACAATTTTGCACAGTAGTAGTTACTGCCCCTGGTTCCGCATGAACACCAAAGTTATTATGACTGCCGTTCATATTGGGAGATGTGGGATATGGGTCTGATTCAAGGTTTGCAAAGAACCCTTCAAAATCCACACCATCCAACAAGAGGGAACCCCCCGTTTTCACGTTGATAGCAGCAAGAATCCTGTTTGATTCATCTCGTAGTGTAACATGGTCTAAGGTCAAACTTGCATTCTCAATTGCTAGGAAAACAGGACCTGTGACAGAGTTATCTTCCTTTCTAACAATAGTATCTGTAATTCCTGCTCCAACAAGCACTACTGCTCCATTTCCATGAATGGTCAAATCCCGTTTTAGCATTGTACCATCGTAGGTATACGTTGTACCAGCAACCAGATTAATTGTATTCACATAGGATGCCGCCATATAGGTCTTTAATTCCTCAGTATTATAAGCCGTAACAA
>JAEZPX010000030.1 GCA_023413275.1 Bacillota bacterium
ATATATTTCCATTGTGGTGTACCATATCAGAAGACTGGGCAAACTAAGTGTAAACCTAATTTTGTTTTGCATCATTGTAGAATTTCTTACGATACATGGAAAAGTGTTTGGGGTTGGTATTCAGAAATTTTGGCTATTTGATGAGGAGATGGCATTTTCAGAAAATGGGTATAGGTATAAGCCTTTCTTTTCTATTTCTATGGTTTTGTTATAGAGACAGAGCATAATTAAATTTAAAAACAGTGGATACTTACAAAAAATGTATTGACAAAAAACAATGCATCCCATAAAATTAAACTGACGTTCAGTCTAATTTAGGAGGCAATGGATATGCGCATCATTAAAGACGCCGACGTGCGTAAAAATGAGATACTAGACGCCGCTGAGGAGCTGTTTAACATAAACGGCTTTGACGGCACAACAATCAGTGCGATTATAGAAAGAGCGGGAATCGCAAGAGGAACTGTATATTATCATTTTAAATCAAAAGAAGATGTTTTGGATGCTCTCATCGAGCGACATTGCGAAAGACTTTTAGAAGACGCAAAACAGATTGCTAAGGATAGAAATATTCCGGTAATGAAACGATTAATTCAGACGTTAATGGCAATGAATGGTGATAAAGGGGGAGCGCCAGGGGTTCTGACCCAGCAGATGCATAGACCCCAGAATGCTTTAATGCATCAGAAAACACATCAAACAATGCTGGAAGGCATACCCCCTATCCTGATGGATATTATTGAGGATGGTATGAAAGAAGGTATATTCCATACACCTTATCCATATGAGAGCTTGGAAATGGTAGTGGCTCATGTGAACACCATTTTTGATGACTATTCCGAAAAGCTTATTGGTGAGGAATTATTAAAAAGAATCAAGGCCTTTATCTTTAATCTGGAACGACTTTTTGGGGCTGAACCAGGGTGCTTTGACAGTGTTATCACATTGTTTCATATGGATAAGCATGATGCTTAATCATTTTTTCGAAACAAATAAGTCTACAGTTTGTGTTTCATTGGGTTTAGCATTTAGCATAACAATTGGCAAAACATGATCATTTTTTGGCTTAGGCACTTAGAATTGAGGTGAAATATGTATCGAAAACTTATTTTAAATGATATTAAGAAAAGCAAGCTCATCACCATTACCATTACCGTATTTATTCTGTTAGCGGCAATGCTCACTTCCATGGCGGCAATACTTTCTGTGAACCTTTTTTCCTCTATTGAGGGTATGATGGAAAATGCTAAGACACCTCACTTTTTGCAGATGCATTCGGGTGAAATAAATGTGCAGAAACTTTCAAATTTTGTACATGAGCAGGAAAATATTGAAGATTTTCAAGTCGCATCCTTTTTAAATATAGAGGGTTCGGAAATAATTATCGGTGAGAATTCTCTAGCTGGTTCTATACAGGATAACGGACTTTCCGTGCAAAGCCAACAATTTGACTTTCTTCTTAATTTTGATGGAGAGATGATCACCCCTGCCAAAGGAGAGATTTATGTTCCCATTTATTATATGAAAAGTGGTCAGGCAAATATCGGGGATAGTGTTGTGATTCACGGTGTGCATTTTAAGGTTGCCGGATTTGTGCGGGATTCTCAGATGAACCCTTCAATGATTTCTTCCAAACGGTTTCTTGTGAACCAGGCTGATTTTGATTTGATTAGGGATTTTGGA
Organism: Bacillota bacterium; assembly: GCA_023413275.1. GTDB lineage: Bacteria > Bacillota > Clostridia > Lachnospirales > Anaerotignaceae > Chakrabartyella. The sequence goes on from JAEZPX010000030.1 coordinate 1,684, forward strand.
AAGCTAGAGTACCTCATAGAGTTTCGTTTCAACGACCCATCTGAGGCTTCTGCTTTTGAAGCAGAATATCTTTCTGAGGGGCTGCCGTCTAACGGGCCCCCTGCTATTACCTATTCCTTGTTCAAAATGGCAAATGCAATTGACGATGGTATCATGATTGCAGTGCTAATACTCATCAGCGTACTTGTAATCATCGTTGGTTTCTTATGTATCCGATTCACATTGCTGGCAAAAATAGAGGAGGATTACCGAGAAATCGGTGTGTTGAAAGCAATTGGCCTGAGAACACACAGCATTCGGCAGTTGTATCTGGCTAAATATGGTGCCCTTGGAGGAATTGCCTGCGTTGGAGGCTTTGTATTTTCCTTATTGGCAAAAGAGCCTTTCTTAGCAAATATGCGTTTATATATGGGAGAGACCGGTGGCTCAGAGCTGGGCATGTTGATTGGAATGCTAAGTGTCTTAATTATCTTTTTTGTTGTAATGCTGTATGTGAATGGAGTTTTACGACGTTTCAAAAAAATTTCTGCGGCGGAGGCCATCCGTTTCGGGGCGCCACAGGAAAAATCAAAATTAGGAAGAGGCTCACGACTCTCTGGCGTTAGAGTGCTTTCCCCCAATATTTTTCTTGGTCTAAAGGATGTTTTAATCAGGAAAAAGCTTTATGTTACGATGCTTCTGGTACTGGTTATCTCCTGCTTTTTGATAATAGTGCCGCAGAATATCTACAATACGATTTCTCAGCGGAACTTTATGACTTATATGGGCATAGGTGAATGTGATATGCGTATGGATATTCAGCAAAAGGATAATATTGGTATAAGATCCGAGGAGATTGCAGGCTTTATGGCAAAGGATTCAGAGATAGAAGAATACACGGTGCTAACAAGCTATATGGTTGACATGCCTAAGGCAGATGGGACGATTGGGAAGCTTAAGGTAGAGTTGGGGGATCATTCTATTTTTCCAATCAAGTATTCATCGGGCAGGGCGCCAAGGAGTGAATCTGAGATTGCTGTTTCGCGTTTTGTTGCAGATGATCTGAATTTAGGAATCAATGATTCCATTTCCCTGATTGTTGATGGGAGAGAAAAAGCCCTTAACATATGCGGAGTATATTCAGATATTACAAATGGAGGCAAAACTGCCAAGGCCATTTTTCACACGAAGGAAGGCAAGATTCTTTGGAGCATTATTCCGGTGAGGCTCCAAAGGGGAGTGGATGCTTCCGAAAAAGTAGTTGCGTACAAGGAGCAGTTTTCCTATGCAAAGGTAGCGGATATTGATGAATATGTCAAGCAGTCATTTGGCGGAATTATTGATGCGGTACAAAAGGTTTCCTATGCAGCCATTGCTATTGCTATTTTGCTCACCATGCTGGTTACGGTTCTATTTATGAAAATGCTTCTGACAAAGGAACGTTATTCTATTGCTGTGATGAAATCACTGGGCTTTAAAACAACTGATATCCGTATTCAATATATGGCCAGAGCGTACACCGTACTATTTTTGGGTATATTGATTGGTACAATTTTGGCAAACACATTGGGAGAGCTTTTGGGAGCTGGACTGATTGCATCCTTTGGTGCATCTTCATTCCGTTTTGTGATTAATCCTGTGTTTGCATACCTATTTTCACCGATTCTTATGGTGGCTAGTGTAGGGGTTGCAACACGGCTAGGCATCTCGGGTATTTCCTCATTTAAAATACCGGATTATATTAAGGAGTAGGCTTATGAAGAAAATAATCAGTGGAAAAAGTATTGTTAAGACCTATGGTAAAGGGCAGGAAAAGACAAATGCCTTAAATCATGTGGATATAGAAATAACAGCTGGAGAATTTGTAGGGGTGATGGGGCCGTCGGGCTGTGGGAAATCCACACTACTTTTTGCTTTGAGTGGTACTGATACCATTGATAGTGGAGAGATTGAATTTGATGGTCAAGCGTTATCACAATTAAACGAAAATGCCCTTGCTGATATACGCAGGACAAAGATGGGCTTTGTATTTCAGCAGCCTACCATGCTTAAAAATTTAAATATTCTTGATAATATCATTCTTCCCAGCATACAGAACAACAAAAAAGATGCTAAAAACATAATAGCAAAAGCAAAAAAGCTACTGAAAGACACAGGCCTCTCCAATTTGGAGAATAGAGGTATCAACGAAATATCCGGTGGTCAGTTACAGCGTGCTGGCATTTGCCGTGCCCTAATGAACGACCCTCAAATTTTGTTTGCAGATGAGCCCACTGGTGCCCTTAACTCCAAATCTTCAGAAGAAATTATGGAGTTGTTTTTAAACATTCATAGAAAAGGTACTGCTATTATGCTGGTAACCCACGATGCGAAGGTTGCGTCTAGGGCGGAAAGAGTTTTGTTTATGAAAGACGGCAAAATTGAATCTCAGCTTTTTTTAGGGAAGTATGATGGAGTTAGTATGGATAGCAGAATAAATCAGATCGTTTTAAAAATGCGGGATTTTAATATATAATATCTTTTTTGTATAATAATATAAGAAGGAAGTAAGAATAAAAGGTTTCTATATTATCTGTTTCAGCTATGTGTGGCAGCTGAAAATTGTATAAAATCTTTGTCTTTAAAAACTGTAACGACTGTTCCGAATAGAACAGTCGTTATTTGTTATAATACGCCAAGGGGGTGAGAAATAGCAACCTTTGCCATAAGGAAGTCAAGAGATTGGATGACTGTTATGGCCACAAAATAATAAAATTTCTTATTTTTAAAGACATTTTCCTTCAAAAATAGAAAATCATGTTTAAAGAGTGGGAAAAATGGTTAGCTTTTCAGAAAAACCTTGACTTTTCAGAATCCGGATGATAGAATTTCCTAGTGTCTACAACTATGGGCTTTTCTAAGCGTGCCTGTATTTGTACACTTTAAAGGCAAAATTATTGCAAGAGCAGATCGTATTTATTTTTTATAAGGAGGTGCAATTAATGCCTACGTTTAATCAGTTAGTAAGAAAAGGCAGACAGACTATTGAGAAAAAATCAACAGCACCCGCTTTGCAGAAAGGCTTGAACTCTCTGCAGAAGAAAGCAACAGATGTTTCTTCTCCTCAGAAACGTGGTGTATGTACAGCAGTTAAGACTTCCACACCTAAGAAGCCTAACTCCGCGCTCAGAAAGATCGCCAGAGTTCGTCTTTCCAATGGTATTGAAGTAACAGCTTATATCCCCGGTGAAGGCCACAACCTTCAGGAGCATAGCGTTGTTTTGATCAGAGGCGGTAGAGTAAAGGACCTTCCCGGTGTGCGTTATCACATCGTCAGAGGTACATTGGATACAGCAGGCGTTGCAAAGAGAATGCAAGCTAGATCCAAATACGGCGCAAAACGCCCTAAAGCAGGCAAAACAGCGGCAAAGAAGTAATTACAATAAAATGAGAAATGCCTTATACAGATCAATAAAATCTGCGATTGCTTAGACGAGATATACATTGAATGTTAAGGCATGAAAACACGGGTATCACACCCGTGAAGTACCGAGAATATGATTATTCATTAAGGAGGGAAGAATCGTGCCAAGAAAAGGACATGTTGCGAAAAGAGAGGTTTTAGCAGACCCTGTTTACAATAGCAAGCTTGTAACAAAGCTTATCAACAGCATTATGTTGGATGGTAAAAAAGGTGTTGCTGAAAAGATCGTTTATGGTGCATTCGACAAAGTAGCAGAAAAGACAGGTAAAGAAGCTTTAGAAGCTTTCGAAGAAGCTTTGGGCAATATCATGCCTGTATTGGAAGTTAAAGCACGCCGTGTTGGTGGTGCAACTTACCAGGTTCCTATGGAAGTTAGACCTGAAAGACGCCAGACTCTGGGTCTTCGTTGGTTAACCATTTATTCCAGAAAACGTGGCGAAAAGACCATGGTTGATCGTTTGGCTAACGAGCTCATCGATGCATTAAGCAATGCAGGTGGCGCTTGCAAGAAGAAAGACGAAACACACAAAATGGCAGATGCAAACAAAGCATTCTCTCATTTCAAGTGGTAATAAATTGGAATGGATACGAAAGGTTTTGGAAATACTATTCTTTGGGCGCATTTTTTATAAGATGTGCCTAAACCCTTTCGTTTGGTTTTTGGTTTAGTGAAAGATAACAAAGGAGGAGTAAAGCGTGGCAAACAGAGAATACCCGCTTGCTAGAACCAGAAATATTGGTATCATGGCACATATTGACGCTGGTAAGACCACTCTTACAGAGCGTATTCTGTTCTATACCGGCCGTAACTACAAAATCGGCGATACCCACGAAGGTACTGCGACCATGGACTGGATGGAGCAGGAACAGGAAAGAGGTATTACAATTACCTCCGCTGCAACAACTTGTCATTGGAACGAAAACAGAATCAACATTATTGATACACCTGGACACGTTGACTTTACAGTAGAAGTAGAGCGTTCCCTGCGTGTATTAGATGGTGCTGTTTGTGTTTTGGATGCAAAGGGCGGCGTTGAACCTCAGACAGAAACAGTTTGGAGACAGGCTGATAACTACATGGTACCTCGTATGATTTTCGTTAATAAAATGGATATCATGGGTGCTGATTTCTTGGGTTCTATGAAGTCTATCGTAGACAGACTGGGTTGCCATCCAGTAGCTGTTACTCTGCCTATTGGTGCAGAAAACGACTTCAAAGGCATCATTGATCTGATGAAGATGAAAGCCTACTTCTATGAAAATGCAACAGGTACAGAAGTAGATGAAGAGGAAATTCCTGCTGATTATGCAGATTTAGCAGAAGAGCACAGAGCAATTATGGTTGAAACCATTTGCGAAACAGACGAAGAGTTGATGGAAAAGTTCTTTGCTGAGGAAGAAATTTCTGAAGAAGAACTCAAGGTTGCACTACGTAAGGCTTGTATCGCTTGCGAGTTGGTGCCCGTTATGTGCGGTTCTGCATACAGAAATAAAGGCGTTCAGAAGCTTCTGGATGGCGTTATTGATTATATGCCAGCACCCACTGACATTGCTTCAATCAAGGGTATTGACCCTGACACAGGCGAAGAAATTGAAAGACATTCTTCTGATGAAGAACCCTTCTCTGCTTTGGCATTTAAAATTATGAATGACCCCTTCGTAGGTAAGCTGGCATTCTTCCGTGTGTACTCCGGTACCTTGGATTCCGGCACATATGTTTACAACTCTACAAAGGGTAAAAAAGAACGTGTTGGCCGTATCCTACAGATGCATGCGAACCATAGAGAAGAAATCGACAAGGTTTATTCTGGTGATATTGCGGCAGCTGTTGGCTTCAAGTTGACAACAACAGGTGATACAATTTGTCATGAGGATAACGAAGTTATCTTGGAATCCATGGTATTCCCTGAACCCGTTATCGAAGTTGCGATTGAACCTAAAACAAAAGCAGGCAGAGATAAAATGGGTATTGCATTGGCAAAATTGGCTGAAGAAGATCCCACATTTAAGACATACACAAATCCTGAAACAGGACAGACAATCATTGCAGGTATGGGTGAGTTGCACTTGGAAATCATCGTTGACCGTCTCTTGAGAGAATTCAAGGTTGAGGCAAACGTTGGTGCTCCTCAGGTATCCTATAAGGAAACCTTCCGTAAGGCTGTTGATGTTGAAGGTAAATTCGTACGTCAGTCCGGCGGTCGTGGTCAGTATGGTCATTGTAAGGTTCGTTTCTATCCTATTGGTACAGATGCAGAACACAATTATGAATTTGTAAATGCAACAGTTGGTGGTTCTATTCCTAAGGAATATATCCCCGCAATTGATAAAGGTATTCAGCAGGCAATGCAGAGCGGTATCTTAGGCGGCTACCCAGTTTTGGGTGTTAAGGCAGAAGTTTACGATGGTTCTTACCATGACGTTGACTCCTCTGAAACAGCTTATCAGGTAGCAGGTTCCATGGCTTTCAAGGAAGCTATGAGAAAAGGTGACGCAGTGCTTCTGGAGCCTATCATGAAGGTTACAGTAACTGTACCCGAGGACTATATGGGCGACGTTATCGGTGATATTAACTCTCGTCGTGGTCGTATTGATGGTATGGAAGCTAGATCTAACGCACAGATCATTCATTCCTTCGTACCTTTGGCTGAAATGTTCGGTTACTCCACAGACCTTCGCTCCAAAACACAGGGTCGTGGTAACTATGTAATGGAAGTAGACCATTATGAACCTTGCCCTAAATCCGTTCAGGAGAAGGTTTTGGAAGGTAAAAAATAGTAATAAAATCAGAGATATATCAAGATTGATTTCGATTAGAAAAAGTACTAAAATATCCATTGTGTGGCTATTTTAGTATTGCAAAAATAAGGGAAGTCTAATATAATTGTAGTCGATAGGTGCATTCCAGTAAATGCGCTAAACTCAATAGATTTCCACAAACCTAAAGGAGGATAATTTAAAATGGCAAAGCAAAAATTTGAAAGAACCAAACCTCATGTAAATATTGGTACAATCGGTCACGTTGACCACGGCAAAACAACTCTTACAGCAGCGATTACAAAGACACTGTTCGAAAGATACAAACTGGGACAAGAAGTTGCTTTTGATAATATCGATAAGGCTCCCGAAGAAAGAGAACGTGGTATCACAATCTCCACATCTCACGTTGAATATGAAACACCTGTTAGACACTATGCTCACGTTGACTGCCCCGGACATGCTGACTATGTAAAGAACATGATCACAGGTGCTGCTCAGATGGACGGTGCTATCCTTGTTGTTGCTGCAACTGATGGTCCTATGGCTCAGACAAGAGAGCACATTTTGCTTTCCCGTCAGGTAGGCGTTCCCTACATTGTTGTATTTATGAACAAGTGCGACATGGTAGATGACGAAGAACTTCTTGACTTGGTTGAAATGGAAATCAGAGACCTTCTTTCCGAGTATGAATTCCCCGGTGATGATATTCCTATCATCAGAGGTTCTGCTTTACAGGCTCTTCAGGATCCTGCTGGCCCTTGGGGCGACAAGATCGTTGATTTGTTCAACGAAATCGAAGGCTATATCCCTAACCCTAAGCGTGATGTAGACAAGCCTTTCTTGATGCCTGTCGAAGACGTATTCTCCATCACTGGCCGTGGTACTGTTGCAACTGGTAGAGTTGAAAGCGGTGTTGTAAAGGTTCAGGAAGAAGTTGAAATCGTTGGTTTGGCTGAAGAAACAAGAAAAGTTGTTGTAACTGGCGTTGAAATGTTCCGTAAACTTTTGGATCAGGCTGAAGCTGGCGACAACATTGGTGTTCTTCTTCGTGGTGTTCAGAGAACAGACATCGAAAGAGGACAGGTATTGGCTAAACCCGGTTCCATTACACCTCACACAAAGTTCAAAGCTCAGGTTTACGTTTTGAGCAAAGAAGAAGGTGGTCGTCATACTCCTTTCTTCAACAACTACAGACCTCAGTTCTACTTCAGAACAACTGACGTTACAGGCGTTATCTCTTTGCCCGCTGGTATTGAAATGTGTATGCCTGGCGACAACGTAGAAATGCAGATTGAATTGATCACTCCTGTAGCTATGGCTCAGGGTCTTCGTTTCGCTATCCGTGAAGGTGGTAGAACAGTAGGCGCTGGTTCCGTAGTAGAAATTATGGAGTAAGATTCATTTGAATGGTGGTGATATGCTTGTTCCTTGGGGGATAAGCGTAGCAGGTGTGCCTTAAGTGTACCCACTTCAATGGATTCTGGGCATAGCCCAATTAATAAAAGAATATTTATCCTTAAAATTTAAGGGTATTTAGAAAGTGCACCCCGAATATTCAATATTTGGTGGTGCACTTTTTTATTGTTCGTTTATCTGGCTAAAGCAGTCTGAAAATCAGATAATAAAATGATTATACTTAAGCGGTGAGGTTTATCTTTCGACTAACTTTTTCATCAAAGGCGAATGAGGCAAGGTTTTTAATAAAAATTATAGTCGAGGAAACCAAACTCTAGAGGAAAGGATATTACATTAAGTCTTGGATCGTTATGATTGTCACCAAAGACAGATTTAGGAATAGGGGTTAGGACAGTCTTTTTATCAAGAGTAATAAGAGATCAAAACTGCAAATGAGTACTGTAAAATCCATGATACTGAGGAACTTAATCTGCTTTTTAAAGGAAGATTTGTATAGGGAATACGTTAATTTTAATATATTTTTCGTGAAGGTTAAACAAAGTGCGTGGTTTTTACTTCCTATGGCATAGACTTTTCATTTTTCGGAATACTAATATCAGGAAAATTTGAAAAGGGAGAGGATTTTGTGAGCGGATGGAACGTTTTGACCATAGTACAAATATTATTTTTTGGAATGGGAGCCTATTATTTCTTTACGAGAGTTCGAAAAAAGCAATTAAAAGGTGAATTTTCACCGGCAGAAAATACAAGGCAAATGGAAGAGTTGGATGGTATGCGGCAGCAAAAGTTGACTGTCCCTTTAGCGGAGCAGACACGTCCAAAGGATTTGGCAGAAATTATAGGGCAGGAAAAGGCGATTAAGGCGCTAAGGGCTGCCTTATGCGGGCCAAATCCCCAGCACATTTTAATGTATGGACCTCCGGGTGTGGGGAAAACTGCCGCGGCTCGTTTGATTTTGGAGGAAGCAAAGAAAAAAGAGGAAAGTCCATTTTCCGAAAAAGCCAAGTTTGTGGAAATAGATGCGACTACCCTTCAATTTGACGAAAGAAATATTGCTGATCCTCTCATGGGTTCTGTGCATGATCCTATTTATCAAGGGGCAGGTGTGTTTGGGCAGATGGGAGTGCCACAGCCTCGTCCCGGTGCCATTTGTGAAGCCAATGGAGGGGTACTTTTTATCGATGAGATTGGTGAGCTCCATCCTGTTCAAATGAATAAGCTTTTAAAGGTCTTAGAGGATAGAATTGCTCGTTTTCAAAGCAGTTATTATAACAGAGATAATAAAAATATACCGCCTTATATCCACGAAATGTTTCAAAAGGGGATACCTGCCGATTTCCGATTGGTAGGGGCAACCACAAGAAGCCCCGCGGATATCCCTCCTGCTCTGAGATCTCGTTGTACGGAGATTTTTTTTGAAGGCTTGGATGAAAAGGCAGTAGAGCAAATTGCCAGAAACAGCTTGAATAGAGGTGGATTTCCCTATGAAGAGGGACTTAGTAAAAAAATTGCATGTTATGCCAGAGGTGGCAGAGATACGGTTAATATTGTTCAATCCTTAACCTCATTGGCTGCTATGGAAGGAAACCGAAAAATTACGTTTGCTGATATGGAATGGGTGGCGGAAACGGGGAGGTATCAACCAATTTTGCGTAGAAAAGTAAGCAATAAGGCTCAAATTGGGGTAGTCAACGGAATGGCTGTTCAAGGTGGCGGCGGCGGTGCACTTCTGGCGATAGAGGCAACTGTTTTAAAAGCTGAAAATGGGTTACTGACAGTAACCGGTATTGTGGAAGAAGAAGAAATAAAAGGCAGACAACGTTCCAGTCGACGAAAAAGCAATGCACGTAGTTCTGTGGAAAACGTACTCACTGTTTTGGAGAAGTACGGATTTAAAAAAGACGAGTATCAAGTGCATATTAATTTCCCTGGAGGAACGCCTGTGGATGGTCCTTCGGCAGGGGTTGCTATGTTTTTAGCTGTGTATTCTGCCTTTACTGGTGCCCCTGTGGATGGAGAGATAGCACTGACGGGGGAGATTGGTCTAAGGGGGCAGGTATTGCCTGTTGGCGGTGTTTCGGATAAGCTTGCTGCAGCAGAGGAGGCAGGCGTAAAAAGAGCCTTTATTCCTAAGGAAAATTGGAGAGATACTTTTACAAAGATGAATCTATCTGTAGAAGCATTGGAAAATGTGGACGAGCTTTTAGAAAAGATATTCCGAAAAGACGAAAACACTGGGTTTGTGGAAGAAAGCGGAGTTTTGACAGCACAAGAGGGTAATTCATGGTAAGTTTGGTGGAAAGTCACTTGGTTATTTGACCGAAGCGATAATTTAGGGTATAATATGTAAAGTTTTAGCGGAGAACCTCGAATTTAAGCGGTTTGTTATATTTGTATTTCCATAGGTGCCTATTTCTAAAAGAATAGGTGCCTATAGATAATTTGGAATAAAAGACATACAATTGTGATTTGTATCTGTTCATAAATTTTGATTATAGAGTCTTTCATTTTCAAGATTGAAAGAAATGAAGGACTTATATTTTTATTTGGATTTCCGCTTATCTTTAAAAGCAGACGATACTACCCTAAATAAGGTTAGAAAACAGAGGTGAAAGAATGGAGAAAAAAGAAACGATTAAAATACCCATAATTGCTTTAAGGGGACTGACTGTTTTCCCCCATATGGCAATCAGCTTTCCTGTTAACAGGACGAGATCTTTAGATTCTGTTGCTGAAGCGGAGAAAAATGGTGGTCAAGTATTTTTAGCTACGCAAATTAACCCTCAAACACCCAATCCTGAGCAAGAGGATTTATATACAATTGGTACTTTATGTGTAATAAAGCAAGTACTTAAGCTTCCCGGTAACATGACCCACGTGATTGTAGAGGGAAAGGAAAGGGGCAGACTAGAAAGTATTTGGACTAAAACGTCTTCAGATTATGCAGAAATAACACTCTTGGAACAAGATTTACCAGAAGAACCTGATGACTATTTGAAGGCTTACATGCGTGTTGCAATTCAGAATTATGCGGAATATACCAAATATGTGCCCAACAGTACCGCTACAGATCTTTTAAGCAGTGTAGAAGCTGCTTCAAAACCTGGCAAGCTGGCAGACTTGATTGGGGCAGGGCTTGAAATTTCTTATGAGAGAAAACAAAGAATTCTTGAAATGCTAAATCCCATGGAGCGTTTAGAAGCAGTTTTGGAGATTATGCAGAATGAAAAAGATATATTGACAATTAAGAAAGAAATCGAGAGCAAAACAAAAACTCGTATTGAGCAAAATCAGAGAGAATATTATCTTCGAGAGGAAATGAAGGTAATTCAAGAAGAGTTAGGAGATAAGGATGGAGTCGGCGCTGACGCTGAGAAATATCGTAAGCAGCTGGATGAAAAGAATCCACCTGAGATTGTAAGAATAGCAATTGAAAAAGAAATTACTAGAATGCTCCGTATTCCTGTTACATCTCCCGAATCCAATGTGTCCAGAAATTATATTGAAACGCTATTGAGCCTGCCTTGGATAGAAACAACCCAAGAGAGCTTTGATTTGGCTGAGGCAGAGCGGATTTTAAACGAAGACCATTATGGACTGGAAAAAGTAAAGGAACGTATCTTGGAGTATTTGGCAGTGAGAAAAAATGTTCCTGAGGAGAGACCGACAATTCTTTGTTTGGTTGGACCTCCGGGAATTGGGAAAACATCCATTGCTCGCTCTGTTGCCAGAGCATTAGACCGTAAGTATATCAGAATGTCTCTGGGTGGGGTAAAGGATGAGGCAGAAATCAGAGGGCACAGAAAAACCTATATTGGGGCAATGCCCGGTCGAATTATCAATGCTATGAAGCAAGCTGGCACAATTAATCCTTTGATGCTTTTGGATGAAATTGATAAGTTGGGTGTATCTCATAACGGAGATCCCTCGGCGGCGTTATTAGAGGTTTTGGATGGGGAGCAAAATAGTACTTTCCGTGATCATTTCATTGAATTGCCTTATGATCTTTCAAAAGTACTTTTTATGTGCACCGCTAATAGTTTGGATACCATACCAAAGCCACTTTTGGACAGGATGGAAATCATTTCCCTTGGGAGCTACACCTCTCAGGAGAAACTGCATATTGCAAAGGAGCATTTCATTGAAAAGCAGTGCAAACGAAGCGGATTAAATGCAGGACAAATTAAATTTAAAGATGATGCCTTAGAACAAATCATTGACGGCTACACAAGAGAGGCTGGCGTGAGACAGCTGGAGAGAGTAATCGGTGAGGTTTGCAGAAAGACAGTAAAGAAAATTTTATCGGGTGAAGTAAAAAGTGTAACTGTTTCTGCTAAAACCTTGGAAAACATTTTAGGAAAAAGAAAATATGGAAAAGATACAATTTACGTGAAACCTCAGGTTGGTATTGTTCGTGGCTTAGCCTGGACATCAGTGGGAGGAACCACACTTTCCATAGAGGTGAACGCCTTGGAAGGGGACGGTAAATTTAAGCTTACAGGGAATGTTGGTAAGGTGATGATGGAATCGGCGGAAGCCGCTATCAGCTATATCCGCTCTCAAGCCAAAACCTTTGGACTAGCACCTGATTTTTATAAAAAGAATGATATCCATATACATATCCCCGAAGGGGCAACGCCAAAGGATGGCCCTTCTGCGGGTATTACCATGGCTACAGCCATCCTTTCTGCTTTAATCAAAGAGGAAGTGCATCACGATGTTGCCATGACAGGAGAGGTTACCATTCGAGGCAGAGTACTGCCCATTGGTGGGCTACAAGAAAAGGTGCTTGCTGCAAAGAAGGTGGGCATAAAGACGGTAATTCTACCTCGGGAAAACGAAAAGGACCTGACAGAAATCAATAACGAAATCAAAGATGGTATTGAATTCGTTTTGGCAAAAACTATGGAAGATGTATTAAAGGTTGCATTGGTGAAGGGAGCGGAGATATGGAAGTAAGAGAGACCTCTTTGGCGGCAATCGGAACAAATTTTTCCCACTATCCTGTGGATGGCAGGTTGGAAATTGCCTTTGCCGGCAAATCAAATGTAGGAAAATCTACGTTGATTAATGCCATGCTTGGCCGCAGAGCGTTGGCGAGAACCAGTTCACAGCCAGGCAAGACAAGAACAATCAATTTTTACGATGTGAACGGACAAATGTATATTGTGGATTTACCCGGATATGGTTATGCAAAAGCACCTAAAACGGAAATTGAAAAATGGGGCAAAATGATTGAAGAATATTTGGGCAAACGGGAGGAACTCAAGGCCATTATTCTCTTACTGGATTTGCGTCATGAGCCGGGTAAAAATGATGTAATGATGTATGAATGGTTGAAGCATTACGGGTATGATATTATTATTGCGGCTACCAAATCAGATAAATTGAATCGCAGCCAGATACCCAAGCAGTTATCCGTTATCCGCAAAGCACTGAACCTTGGCCCCGAGGATGTTTTGATTCCCTTTTCTGGTGAGAAAAAAACTGGCGTTGATGAGCTTTGGGCAGTGATTGAAGAATTTCTGTAAAAGTGTGACCGGTTTATTTCAAGAATATTTTTGAAACCCCTATATCAATGAGGGTACCAATAGGCTTAGGTTTAAACTGCAAGAAATTCTCTATATTATTGAAGCACTTACTGAAAAGTAAGTGCTTTTTTATGAAGATTTATAGAATCTTAATAAAGTGTAAAAAAAATACAAAGAAGAAGGCGTTATACTATGGTTAAATAAAAGAAATCATATAGAATTATTTGGAGGTATTTATAATGAAAAACAAAAAAAGTCCTTTCTTTACTTTTTGCTGTTCCCTTGTGCCGGGAGCTGGTGAAATGTATATGGGTCTCTACAAGCAGGGAATCAGTTTGATGATTCTGTTTTTTGGAGTGGGAGCCGTTGGCGGTTGGACAGGAGTCGAGGTTCTTTGGGCATTTGTGCCGGTAATTTGGTTTTTTAGTTTTTTTCATACCCACAATCTGCGCAGTATGCCAGAAGAAGAATTTTTAGAAGAAAAAGACCAGTATTTTCTTTTCCAAGATTTTGACATGGCAAATGCAGATGAGTTTTTGAAGAGAAACAAAAAAATAATTGCAATAGCTTTGATTTTTTGGGGTGCTTGTATGCTGGCACAAATTTGTATGAATCTGTTAGATCCTTTCTTTGGCGGATTCTTTTGGGATTTGGTATGGCGGATGAACGGCGATATGGGACGAATTATTGTGGCTATAGCCATGCTGTTCGGTGGTTTCTATTTACTAAAAAGAAGGAATGAAGAAGTCGCTGAAGAGGAAAAGAAAGCAGAAACGTTAGAGGAAATCATTGAATAAAAAAAAGCTGTTTTATATGAACCCTAGAATAATAAGTTCTAGGGTTTTTTCATATTGTTTTCCAGAAGATGAAATCACATGGGTATGGCAACTGTTTATTCCAAAATATCCCCAGATTCATTATTAAAAAACAGTTGACGCAGTTTTAAAAACTATTATAATTAATATGAAGAAAACATAATCATTTATGCTATTTACGTTTTATAACGTTTTATAAAGGAGGAGAAATATGGTACAGATTATTACGGATAGTACTTGTGATATACCTCATAAGAGATTAGAGGAAATTGGTGTTATATGTGTGCCCTTAACGGTTCATTTTGGAGAAGAAACGTTTATTGATGGGGAAAACCTCACGGCAGAGGAATTCTATCATCATCTACGTACGAATCCAGAAATTCCTACAACAGCCCAACCGACACCCCTTTCCTTTGAAGAAGCATTTCAGACAGCTATAGATAAGGGCAACGACGTTGTTTGCATATTAATTGGCAGTAAGTTGAGTGGTACAGTGCAGTCAGCCAATATTGCTAAGGCGGCTATTGGTAGCGATAGAATATGGATTATTGACACCAATCAGGTATGCAGTTCTTTGGGGCTCTTGGTTGAAATAGCGTCAAAGCGGGCGAAAGAGGGGGCAACGGCAGAGGAATTATTTAAAGAAATCAGTGAATTATCCGGCAGAGCCAGAATTTATGCCGCAATAGAAACCCTAAAATATATTAGAAAAGGCGGACGATTATCCGGTGCGGCTGCGGTTGTGGGCACGATGCTGAATTTGCACCCTATCTTAACAGTAGAGAACGGTTTGGTAATCAATTCTGCAAAAGCAAAGGGCAAGAAAAAAATGATTACCATGATGAAAGAGCTTGCGATGACCCATGGTGTAGATGAAAAGTATCCCATCATGTTTTGTCATGGTGCTGCGGAAGAAAATTTGACTGTTTTAAAGGATTGTTTTGCCGAGGACTATGATATATCTCATTCCCTTGAAGGCTTTATAGGGCCGGTGGTAGGCACGTATTCCGGACCGGGTACAGTTGCCATTGGATTTATTATTAAAAAATAATACAGTATGATGAAAAGCAGGAGCTGTTGCGAAGAACACACCTGCTTTTTTTGTAGGGAGAACGGAATGGTTTGCACTGGATTTACTATAAGAATAGTTGAGGATGATCAATGGTTAAACTGTCGGCATAAATTACCTTTGGCTGACAAACGGATGTATGAAAAGATCCTTAAAAATGAGTTGACTTTTCTTGAGGATAAAAGCGTGATATACTGTGGTAAAGTATGACAGGAGGCAATAAAATGACTGTAAAATTATATTATCAGAATGGGTATAATACCGAATTTAAGGGGACTGTACTTTCTTGTGAAAAAGGCAAAGAAGGCTATCATATTGTTTTAAATCAGACGTTATTTTATCCCGAAGGAGGAGGACAACCTGGGGATAAAGGAGCCCTGGGCGGGGTTACCGTCTTTGATGTACATGAGAAGAATGGAAAAATCATTCATTATGCAGAGGCTCCCTTGGCTGTTGGCATTGAAGTAGAGGGAAAGATTGACTGGGCTCACCGCTTTGATTTGATGCAGAACCATTCCGGAGAACATATTTTATCGGGGATTATCTGCAAAAAATACCATTGTGATAATGTTGGTTTTCATATGGGGCGAGAGGAAATCACCATTGATTTTAATGCCCAAATCCCTTTGGAGGACTTAGATTGGCTGGAGGAGAGGGCAAATCAAGCTATATGGGATAATACACCCATTGAGATTACGTATCCTGAGAAAGAAGAGCTGGAAGTCTTAGCTTACCGCAGTAAGATTGAGCTGGCAGGGGAGGTTCGTATTGTCAAAGCAGGAGAATTTGATTGTTGTGCTTGCTGTGGAACCCATGTAAGGTTAGCAGGAGAAATAGGGATTATTAAAATCGTTGGTGCTCAGAATTATAAGGGTGGAACCCGATTGGAACTGCTTTGCGGACAAAGGGGATTGGCTTATTTTCAGAAAGTTCAACATGCAGCCAAAGAGGTGGGCAGGGCACTTTCTGTTCAAGAAGAGAAAATTGGTGCTGGGGTGCAAAAGATTTTATCAGAAAAAGATGGATTTATAC
>JAEZPX010000093.1 GCA_023413275.1 Bacillota bacterium
GGAGAGGGTCCTCCACTTTGGAGTCCATTCATATACTTGTTCCTCGTCTATCCCGAATTTTGAGGAAATGCCTTCATCTGCGAAAAAAGTAAAATTGGGATTGATCCGAATTCCAATTTCAGCAGTCATATTTCGTTCCTTTGCCACCTCTTCAATCAAGAATACCTCATTGATGCTATCCGCAATAATTGTGGAGTTATCCAAAGCTCCTTCAATCTCTTCCTTGCTTTTTCCCGGCGCTGAATATTGTATCTTTTCGGGGGGCAAGCCAAACTTTTTAGCCAATTTCACCTCTGCAAGGCTAGCTGCATCTGCCCCAAAACCCTGTGAAACTATTGTTTTAACAATTGCCGGTGCAGGATTGGACTTCAAGGAATATAGAAATTCTATTCCTTTGAAATCCTCTTTTAAACGATTTGTGGCTGAAATAATTATTCTTTCATCATAAAAATAAAAACTATTATATTTTTTTGCCTGTTCTAAAATGATTTCTTTGTTTTCCATTCTGCTCCCCCTTTTATTAAAAAAATAT
Source organism: Bacillota bacterium (assembly GCA_023413275.1). GTDB lineage: Bacteria > Bacillota > Clostridia > Lachnospirales > Anaerotignaceae > Chakrabartyella. The sequence goes on from JAEZPX010000093.1 coordinate 533, forward strand.
ATAAAGCTCTACTTAGCCAATCATTCTGTTTTTTGTAACTACAAAGCTATTATACCATAGGAAGCCAAGAGGCAGTAAATCTAAGGTACTATGTTTAATAACTACCTTAAAGTTTTTCGGGTCATCAAAAAACAGGAGATTTTGATACCAAAACTTCCTGTTTTTTGTAATTTCTTTTATAAAAGTACCTTTGACTAAATAAGTAACGCTGTGTTTTGATGATCAAACGGATGGAGTAACTCTTAAAAACGTGTTTGCTAAGAAACTTTGAATTGAAAATAAATTTTTTCTACTTTTTCTTCTTCATTTCCAATCCGTTTAAATTAAGATCCATCCCTATTATCCCAATAATTTCTCCCTTCTTTGAATAATAGGGTAAAGCTAGGGTAACACAGGGGTTTTTCGTAATTCCTGATATATAAATTCTAGAAATGTACTTCTCTCCAGCAATGCTTGCTTGAAACCATTCCCTAATTGTTGCATTTGCAATACTGGCAGATGGAATGGAGGTAAAAAATCTGCCATTTACATCATTGGTCCATACCGCTTCCACCACCTCTTCATGGGCTTCCTTAAACCTCCGAAGCATTTTATCATGAAGGTTTGAATCATTGGTTATAAATGCATGATGACTTGTCAACTCTGCTTGCATTAATTTGAAAAAGCCCTGTGCAGTCTCATGAAGAGTATCCAGAAATTCCTTGGAATTATATTGTGCAGGCAGTTGAATGGTTCTCTCAGCAATTGCAGATAGTTCATCAGAGGCAACTCCCAATTTCTTACTCATTGTTGCGATATTTTCTACCCTATCCTTCTGGCTTAACGCAGATTGATAGACCGCATCTGCATTTTTACTGGTTATCTTTACTAAATTCTCCATACATTCCATTTGTTCTCCAACCATATCAGAAATTTTACTTTGTTCATCACTTATGGTATTCATTTCTTCAACAGTGGTAATCACCTTTTGAAAGGATTGGCTTATTTTTTGTAAGTTTTCTTCTATTAGTATTGAAAAAGCCACCCCACTATCTACACATTCGTTGTTTTGGGCAATGTCACAGAAAACTTTATTTACATTACTGTTCATGGACAAAATCTGCACCTCAATATCCTTTACGAATACTTCTGTCATTTGTGTAAGATTTTTAAATTCGGATGCTACCACAGTAAACCCCTGCCCCGCCTGACCGGCTCTTGCCGCTTCAATGGTGGCATTCATTGAAATTAACTTCATGTTTGATAAAATTCCAGTTATCTCTTTCAGCATACTCGAAATTTTCTCCGATGTTTCCTTTAAGGTTTCTATGGCGTTAGTAGCATATCCACTTGTCTGCTTGATCTTTCCAATCACCTCAACAACATTCATGATTTCCGTTTTACTATTGTAAATGATTTGTTCTGAGCTTCTACTATTTTTATCAAGCTGAAAGGCCATATCTCTCGTTGTACTTGCCAATGAAACAAGGTTTTTCATTGCCACTGATGATTTCGTAATAATTTGATTCACCTCTGTCATTTGTCCTGCCATTTGGGTGGACTGCTGAAAAAGAGCTTTAGAATATGTATTGCTTTCATCCACAGTAAGTTCAATTTCTGCTGAAACCGATTTTATACTCCCTGAAGCCACTGCTAATTCCTGAGACAATTTATTATTGTCATGCTTATTGTCAACCAAGGCTCTATTCCATATGAATTGTCCAACAATCCCCACGAAAACACAACCTAATACGCTGACAATTTTAAATAGATTTGGTCCAACTACAAAACACAAGAGAACTAAAACAAGAGCCCATATTCCATGAATAACAACAATTCCATATTTTTTCATAATCAATCCTCCCTAAAAAAATACTCCTCTCAGCGCTTCATTGTATAAACAAATTTGCGCTGAGAGGAGCCTCATTACTCGACATAATATTTTATTGAAGATATTACCATATAATAATCCATATTGCAAGAACTAGTTCATTGGAAAAACATCAAAACCTCATACAAGTTTATTTTCGTTTTCTTTTATTGCTACTGCTTCACCTTGCTCCTCTAAGGGTTCAAGAGCTTTGATCCGGTTTTCCAATTCTTCTATTTTCGTCTGTATTTCAATATAAATAGAAATCAAAATTGTAAAAAACAATGCAACTGTTGCAATCGTCGCAATTACACTTTGAAAAATCAAAGCACTAAAGAAAAGAAATATAATACACATGATAAAACATATCACAAATGTCTCAAAAAATCGTTTTATATTCAACGCCCCCATCCGAAAGCTAAAGTATCTGTAAAACAGTATAACATATTTTTACATTTCTTTTCCACTATTTGAGAAAAATTACTTTCACTAATGGAATTTGACGCTTAATTCTAATCACATACTACATAATCTTCCAGTTATTTTAACTTTTAAAAACAAAAAAACCCAACATATCTTTCGACTGTTGAGTTCATTTTTTCATTGATGCGGATGACAGGACTTGAACCTGCACCAGGAAACCCCGACTAGAACCTGAATCTAGCGCGTCTGCCAATTCCGCCACATCCGCATGTGGACAACTCGCTAAGTAATAATAATATATTCGACCAAAAAAGTCAAGGGATTTCTTCAATTTTTTTCTCCTACAGGAAAAATTGTATCAAAACCGGAACAAGCAACGTGCAAGTTATTCCACTCATAAAGGCGATGACCGCTGTCTTTCCATCGGTATGTTTACTAATCATTCCCAAAGTAGTATCCATAGCTGTTGCCCCGGCGGGTGCAATGGCACTATAAGAATTTAAGTATTTCACCAAAAAAGGAATTAGTATAAAAGTAAGCATCTCTCGAAAAACATTAGATAAAAAGGATATGGTGCCTCCAACTGGATTTCCCGCATTTGTTAAAATAATTCCAGATAAGCTGTACCAACCCAAGCCTGCGGCAATGGCCATTCCTTCTTTAAAATGCATCTGGGTAATGAGTGCTGCAATGGCACCACCGCATAAAGAACCTAAAATTACACCAAGAGGAATCAGGAGGATGCGAAAGCCCAATTGGCGCACCTGACTAAAAACCTGACGATTCAGTCCCAAATCTATGCCAACTGAAAATAATAATATCAAAAGCATAAAAGAGGATGCTTCATCTAAAAAAGCAGCTATCTCCATAGGCATATACATGCCTCCAAGAATGCCCAATGCCAGTACAATTAAAATGGCTATACTCATTTTTCACCCTCCTTTTCAAAAAACAGCTTACTCAAAAGAAACACGAAAAGGATACTGCCAACCACTGCTGAAATGGCAAATAACAGAGCCTTTCCCCCCAATACAGGTAAATTCCGAATGACCTCACCATTTCTGCCTATGCTAACACCCATGCAAAAAATCAAGAGCATCAGCCAGAGGGTTTGCAGACGACAATTTAATTTTATTTGTTTTTCCTTTAGTAATCCAAAAAAACCAATTGCAAATCCTATTGCCAAAATAAAAAAAATCTTCCACATTTTCATCCCCCCATATATAACGTTCATTCTTAAATCGGTTTAGATTTCATTCAGTGAATGCAGGTCTCAAGTCTTAATGCAATTGCTTGCACTATATACCAACCAAAATTACTTTATAATATGCCCATTGACCTTAGAATGGCAATCATTCATCCCTATGAAAAAAAAGCTGCCCCCAAAATACGAGGGCAACACTTTTTATCGAGCATCTTTTAACAACTGCACAACTTTATCTATTTCTTCCTTGGAAACATAATTATGGGTCACAAATCGCATCATTCCGTTGTCCTCACCGTTGATGCGTACATCATGCTCAGCCATATACTTTACCAATGTAGCAGAATCCATGGGGAAGTCCTTTAGGCGGAAAAACACCATATTAATTTGCTGACGTTCCTCATAAACCTCCAAGCCTTCAATTTCTTTCAAGCGTGTGCACAGATATTTTGCATTTCCATGATCTTCCTGCAATCTTTTTGACATTTCCTTTAGTGCAAGAATGCCTGCTGCCGCCAAAATCCCTACCTGGCGCATACCACCACCAAGAATTTTCCGCTTTCTTCTTGCCTTGTCAATAAACGCTTTGCTACCCATCAATAAGGAACCGGCGGGAGCACAAAGGCCTTTTGATAAGCAAACAGAAATGGTATCTGTATATTGTGCCATTTCCTTTACATCCACATCTAAATAAGTAACTGCATTAAAGATGCGGGCACCATCCACATAAACGGGCAATTGATATTTTTCAGCAAGAGCCTTCACTTGTTTCATATACTCCAAAGAACGCACCTGACCATCAGAATCTGCGTTTTCATAACTAATTAGCGCAGTTCTTGGCTGATGAATATCATCAGGGTCTTTTCTGATATAATGCTCAACCAACTCCAGAGACATTTCTCCCTTCACATTGGGTACAGAGCGCAACTGTGCACCTGCAATGATTGCGGAAGCCCCTGCCTCATGGGCAATAATGTGGCAGTTATCAGGAAGGATAACCTCTTCGCCCCTTTGTACATGGGTGAATAAAGCAAGCTGATTGGCCATTGTCCCCGTGGGAACAAAAAGTGCACTTTCTTTGCCGAATATTTCAGCAGCCAATCTCTCCAGCTCATTGATTGTGGCGTCGTCTCCGTAAACGTCATCGCCAACCACAGCGCTTGCCATTGCTTTTCTCATTTCTTCCGTTGGTACAGTTACTGTGTCACTTCTGAAATCTATTTTTCCGTTAATCAATCCTTACGCCTCCTCAGTCAATTTTAAGCGCAAATTATTAATCTCTTCATCTTCCAAATATTCATCATAAGTCATTTGTCTATCAATGATTCCACCTGGTAGAATTTCAATAATTCTATCAGCAATGGTCTGTACAAACTGATGGTCATGAGAATCAAAAAGCAGTGTACCTTTATATTCAGACAAACCTTCATTTAACGCCGTGATTGCTTCCAAATCCAAATGGTTTGTGGGCTCGTCCATAATTAATACGTTGGCTCCGCTCATCATCATCTTACAAAGCATACAACGAACCTTTTCACCACCGGATAGAACATGAGCAGATTTCAAAGCTTCCTCTCCACTAAAGAGCATGCGTCCCAGCCATCCACGAATATCCGCATCATACTGCTCGCCTTCCTTGGCAAAGGGTCTCAGCCACTCTATCAAGGATTCTTTACAGCCTTCAAAATATTCTGAATTATCCTTAGGGAAATATCCTGTTTTGGTTGTAATGCCCCATTTGAATTTGCCTTCATCAGGCTCCATTTCACCCATCAAAATCTGGAATAAAGCAGTTCTTGCAATTTCGTCCTTGCCTACAAAGGCAACCTTTTCGTTAGGACGAATCATAAAGCTAATATTATCCAAAATCTTTTTGCCATCAATGGTTTTAGAAATATTTTCTACCAATAAAACATCATTTCCAACTTCTCTGTCTTGCTTAAAGCTACAGAAGGGATAGCGTCTACTGGAAGGCTTAACGGTATCCATCTGAAGGTTATCCAATAATTTCTTTCTACTGGTCGCCTGTTTCGCCTTAGAAGCATTTGCGCTAAAGCGCTGAATGAATTCCTGTAATTCCTTCATTTTCTGCTCTGTTCGTTTATTCTGGTCTTTTATTTGACGCTGGGTCAACTGGGTAAAGCTATACCAGAAATCATAGTTACCAACAAACATTGTAATTTTGCCATAATCAATATCCGCAATATTAGTACAAACCTTGTTTAAGAAATGTCTATCATGGGATACAACAATTACAGTATTTTCAAAGTTCATTAAGAAGTCTTCTAGCCATCTGATTGCATGAATATCCAAATGGTTGGTGGGCTCGTCCAGAAGCAAAATATCAGGATTTCCAAATAATGCCTGAGCCAAAAGCACCTTCACCTTTTGTGTACCAGTTAATTCCTTCATTTTAACATAATGCAATTCATTGGTAATACCCAAGCCATTTAACAAGATTTCTGCATTGGATTCGGCAGACCATCCGTCTAACTCTGCAAATTCACCTTCTAATTCGGAAACCTTAATACCATCCTCATCAGTAAAATCTGCCTTGGAATAAAGCTCTTCTTTCGCTTTCATAATTTCATACAATCTTTTATGACCATACAAAACCGTCTGAACAACTTCCAATTCATCAAACAAGAAGTGATCCTGCTTCAAAACAGCCATTCTTTCGCCGGGGGTTATGAATACAGAGCCCTTATTGGGCTCAATCTCCCCAGATAAAATTTTCAAAAATGTAGACTTTCCGGCACCATTGGCACCAATGAGCCCATAACAATTCCCTTTTGTAAAGTTAATATTTACATCATTAAAAAGCACTCTGCCCCCGTATTGAAGGCTGACACCTTGTGCTGCGATCATAGTATATTCTCTCCTTTTTTCAAGTCAATCCTTTTTATTATAGCATCATCCCACAAAAAAAACAGTATTATTTATGAAATCCTTTCATTATCAGCACTTCTAACGTTTTTTTAGCAAAATTCATCTTTTTCCTCTTCATTTTACCAAAAAAATAAAACCCCTGTTTGCACAAGGGTCTCAGGCTATGGAAATAAAGGAACTATCCTTTGAAAAATGTACTGCTCTTTTCACTGCTTACATCGACGCTTTATCTACTTTTTATCCTTTGCAGAATTGCTTTCTATCAGAGAAATTTCTTTTTCATAATTAATAGCACTTCTGGCTCCAGATGGAATATCTATTTTTTTCACCTCTCCAAGCTTGGAGATATTTTGCGTAATCGTGTATTTTTCAACCGTAATAGACTCAGTTCCTTCCTGTCCCAATTCCTGCAAAACATGGTTCATCACAATTTCTAAGGTTTTCCCAAAATCAACAGTAAAGGAAAGGGGCGTTCCATCCTCTTTTAACTGAATTTCAAAGGGAATAGCTTCCACATCAGAATAATAATTCTCTCCAACACCATTCATACCCGCAATCTGCAGAAAAAATCCCGCTTCTGATACATCATAAACCTTTTGCGCCGGTATCTGCCCTGTTATGGTAACAACACCGCTTTTCGCAGAAACCAGCTTCCATTGATCTCCTGCATCCAGCAAAATGCTCATATCCTTAACAGCATCATACATGCCTATAAACTTCATTGCATTTTCTTCAGCCAATGTCATTTCTGTCCACTGTCCATCATATGACATATACATATTTACACCATCGTTTACTTTTTCCAAATACATTTGAGAATCCATCGTTGTCTTTCCAAACAAATCTTGGGTTAAAATCCCCACTGTCAATGGTTCCCGAAGCATTTCAATTTTAGCTTTGGTAATGGTTTTGTCTTCCTCTTTGCCCATTTGTGTCTCTGCATAAAAATCAGCAGCAAAGCTTGGGGCTGCTTCCAGCTTGGCCTTCGCTGAAGCAATATAATTTTCTGGTCCGCCTTCAGCCAAAGCTACTTCCACATTGGAGGTCGGTTTTGCATTGCATCCACTTAAGAAAACCATTGCACATAAAGCCATAGTGATTGCAACTTTTATTTTATTTTTCACCCTAACACCTCCTTTTACAATCGCACAAACCATCATTCTATGGTATCGGGATATTTATCTAAAAGCCTTGAAACGCCACTTCTGCCGAACTAGAAAAAAACGCTTGCCTTTCCCTCTCATTCGCCTTCACATTCATAAATAATGATGCTTTCTATGAAGAAAGATTCAGAATTTTATGGTTACATTTATTCTATCCAAATATATATACCCTTTCAAGGGATTTTGAAATGTTTTAGAAAAATATAAGAAATGCTTCTTTTTCTTAATAGTTCTCTCCACTTTTCCGATATTTTCTGGAATTTTTTTACTTTATTCGCCACTTGGGCTTTTTTTTAATCCCGCACAATCTCAGCCAAATGGCAAATTACCTCACCTGCTAAAACCATTCCCGCTGCCGGAGGCACAAAAGAAAGGCTGCCAGGTATCTGCCTCTTTCCGCTTTCCACGGATTCTCGTGGCTTTCTTGGTAGCTCCTTGGAAAAAACCACCTTAACGTCTCGTATACCTCTGTCTTTTAGCTCTTTGCGCATTACCTTCGCCAAAGGACAAACAGAGGTCTTTGCAATATCCGCCACTTCAAATTTGGATGGGTCAAGCTTATTTCCCGTTCCCATACAGCTAATGATATGCACACCCGCTTTTTTTGCCTCTTCAATTAATATAATTTTTGAGGTAATCATATCTATGGCATCCACAATGTAATCATATTCCCCAAAATCAATCAGCCCTCTATTGTCATTGGTAAAAAAAACAGAATGGGTCTCCACCGTCGTTTGGGGCAAAATATCATGAATACGTTCCTTCATTACCTCTGTTTTGAACTGTCCCACAGTTTTTTGGGTTGCAATGAGCTGTCGGTTTATGTTTGTTAAGGATACACAATCTCCATCGATTAAGGTTAAATGTCCAACACCACCTCTTGCCAATGCTTCCGTGGCAAAGGAGCCTACGCCACCCATACCAAAAACAGCAACCTTGGCTTGCTTTAATTTCCTTAAACCATCCTCTCCCAACAAAAGTTCCGCTCTGGATAACTCATGTAATTCTTCCTGCATTTATTTCACCTTTTTCTTTTTTCATTCCTCAGCTCTTTGGGCAAAGTTTGCCAAGGCAAAGGCTCATATAGATGGAACATTTTACGAACAATGCTGTCACCCGTACCCTTCAGCTGATAGTCCGACGCCTTCACAGCATCATCACTGGCATCTAATGTTGCGAAAGATAAGTCCGCCGCTCGCATCATAGACGCATCGTTCTTATTACTTCCAAAAACCACCGTTTTTTTCTGAGGCATTTTTTCTAAAAGCCTATTCATCATATATTCCTTTGTGGCATTTTTATGATAAATTTTCAGATGGCAATAATCTTTTGGGGTTTCTGATTTATCTCTTAAAAAGAGAATCTCTCTCTCTTTATCCATTTCAATCAATTTTTCCGTAACAAAGTCTGCTGTCTCGTCCGTTACTACAAGGAGAATATAAACCACAATGCCATCCTCGGGACGTTCTCCATAAACATAGTTTCTGTGGGGAGAAAGGCGCAGTTGGTGATAAAGCTTTTGTTCTTCTTCATTTTTAAAGTCATGATAATAAATCAACAGGACATCCTGCCAAACAACATTTAGAAAATAATGTAAATCAAACGCCTTCAAAAAGTTTTCAATCTTCTCTGTCAGCTCTTTTGAAAGGCCATGACAAGCCAGATAACGCTTCTCGTTCATATCATAAAGTACAGCTCCATCCATTGCGATAATTGGCAATTTCATGTGAAGCATACCTATATCCGCCATCAGCGATGCAGGGGTTCTTTCTGTTGCAATGGTAAACGCCATGCCATCCTTTAATAATTGATTCAATTCAAAAATGCTATAGGGGGTCATACCGGTTTTCTCTCCGTAGATAGCCCCATCAAACCCAGAAACAAAAAGAAAGTCCTTCTCTTTGCATCGGGGCAAATGCGCCATATTCACTCCCAAAGAAACCAAAATTCCCACGATGGTTTCCACAGAACGATTGACTGCATCCATAATTGGTGTGGAATCGCCAGTGCTTAAAGTAATACTTAATAAAACAACCCCCGCTAAAGCTGAGGCTCCTGGTTTTTTTAATAACACTGTTGTATATAAAACTGGGATAACCGTAAAAGATATCACCAAAAAATGTACATACTCATATTTCGGAGGAATGTATAGGCTCACAGATGCCGCAACCAATCCGAAAAATGCCCCTATAATCGTCCCAATGATACGGTTAAATGCCACATCCACACTATGCTCCACATAAGGTTGCATACAAATAATTGCGGCAATCGCAGAAAAAATGGGCTTACCATTTCCCCCTGTTAAACCGCTGATTAAAAAACATATTCCCACAGCGATAGCTGTTTTAATCATACGCATCCCAATTCTTGGAAAATATGACATCCTACGCACTCCTTAGGTCTATTTTTCTCTTCACAAGTATAAAAGCATATGTCACAGCTGTCAAGCTTCAAAAAAGGCTAAAAGTAGCAGTTATTTTGAAAACGTCAAAGAAAAAAAGCCCCTCTGTTTCACATGGATTTTTTATTACAAATCCTGGAAACATAGGCTTTACATTATAACATACAAAAAATATTTTCTCCCTTTAAAAACCATTCCTTAAATACAATCCGAGGCAAAGGATTCTCTCCTTTGCCTCAAAAGTTTCACTCTATGTATTTACATTAAGCCGTTGCTTTCAGATTAAAATCTTCCAGCTCCAAAATTGCCGCCTTAATCATTCCGTAGTGATTTCATAAGGCGTATAATCCAAATCATACTTTTTCACTGCTGCCTCTAAAACAGGATCCAATTCTTCAACGGAAACCTCAATATCAGACAGCTTTGTGGGCAAGTTCATTCCCTTGTAGAACGCAAAGAAACGATCCAATAAGTCATACTGCTTATCCAGTGTCAATAAAACCAATGTGCCATAAGAAACAACCTCGCCATGACGATGTCTTTCCTCGACCTGAGGAAGCATGGTCATACTGTTAAACAGCGCATGTGCCAAATTGGTATTATATTTATGGGAATCTACCATATTAGAAACCATACCGGTGTTAATGAAAATATCCAAAGCAACCTGCTCAATGGCCTCTGAAGGAATGTTTTTACGACAATCTTCCATGGCTTGGATACCATATTTCAACAAAGGCTCTGTACAGCAGCTGCACATAGCAACCCCAGCCTGCTCGGATAAAGTTAATTCTGCCTCTTTGCCTCTTGCAGAGAATTTAACCTCAGCTTCCTTGCTCATGCCGTCGCCAATACCTGCCCAAAGATATACCTCTGGAGCCTCTGCGATAACCTTTGTTGAAATAAATACATGCACAGGTGGTCTTTCCACACGGAAGAAATCACGGAAAACGTGATTCGTGTGATAATAAATTCCCAATGCAGAAATACATGCACAGGTTGCTGCAATGGTAGGGAAAGTGAAATAAGGTTTTTTCAGATGATCTGCAACCAACTTTGCACAATCAATCGCTTTGCCGCCCCCGACGCAAAAAACCATATCTGCTTCTTTTACCACATCCAATTGCTGCAATTCCTCAGCATACTCAAAAGCCGCCTCTCCTTTGTACCAAATAAAATCGGTAATTTTTACGGAGCTCTCCTGCGTCGCTTCCAATAAATACTCTTTGGTCTTTTCTATCGCTGTTTTGCCGCCAATGACTACCGCCTTTGTCCCATAAGGTGAACATACAGCTTCTATCTCACGATATGCGTTCTCACCAGCTGTATAGCCAGGGAAAAAAATAGAATTACTCTCCATCTCGACAACCCCCTTATCGATTTAAAAACAAACCCATTTTAAAAGTTCAACTTATATTGCGTCAAAAAAGTTTGAATACTGTATAATGTATTCACTTGTTGCTTCTGATTTGACTGCATTCCGAAAGCACCCTGCGCCAAAAAGGCGCGGGGCTTCCGAAATTTTTAAAGTAGCACCCGAAAATCTGCATGTCCATAAATAAAATCAAATAGGCATATCAGCATCCGTTTGCATTGCAGGGTGCGACCTTATTTACATACTTAAAATATCCCACAAAAAACTTAGTTATTTGCCTTTGCTGCTTTGTATTTTCTGATTGCATCAGCCAATTTAGGCAGGATAACCTTAACGTCACCAACGATACCCAAGTCGGAAACTTCAAAAATGGGAGCTGTGTCGTTTTTGTTGATGGAAATAACCAATTCGGAGTTTTCCATACCTGCAACGTGCTGAATTGCACCGGAAATACCACAAGCCATGTACAGGTCAGGGCGTACTGTCTTGCCTGTCTGACCAACCTGACGATCTTTTTCAATCCAACCAGCGTCAACACATGCTCTGGAAGAACCAACTTCTGCACCCAATGCATCTGCTACGTCTCTGATTAAATCGAAGCCCTGTGCACCGCCAATACCACGGCCACCGGATACGATCAATTTTGCTTCTGTCAAGTCAACAGCCTTCTTGTCAGCTTTAACAACTTCAAGAATTTCAACGTTCATATCAGCGTCTGTAAAGTCAACGTTGAATTTGATTAATTCGCCTGTTCTTGCTGTGTCTTTTGCAATTCTCTTCATAACACCAGGACGTACTGTTGCCATCTGAGGTTTTGTTCTAGGGCACATCAATGTTGCCATGATGTTACCGCCGAATGCAGGACGAGTCATAAGAAGTGCTCTTGTAGGATCTTCACAGCCCATAGCTGCTTCCTTCGCGAATTCTTCTTCTGTCTTTGCCATTCTCAAGCCAGTTGTATCTGCAACCAAACCTGTTTTTACACGGCTAGCTACACGAGGAGCCACGTCACGACCGATGGAAGATGCGCCAAACAGCATGATTTCAGGATCATATTCTTTAACGATAGCTGTGATAGCTTTTGTATAAGGCTCTGTTACATACTCTTTCAAATAAGG
>JAEZPX010000127.1 GCA_023413275.1 Bacillota bacterium
GGTAAAAGGCCTCTCCCATTTTTCAGGGACAGACCGCCGTTTCCAGCGTAAAGGTGAAAAAAATGGTGTTCTTGTAATTGATGATTATGCCCACCATCCCACAGAAATTCGAGCTACCTTAGCGGCAGCAAAAAAGGTAAAGCACAACACCACATGGTGTGTTTTCCAGCCCCACACCTATTCTCGCACCAAGTTTCTATTTGAAGAATTCGGGGATGCCTTTTTTGATGCAGACGAAATTATCATAGCGGATATTTATGCAGCACGAGAAACAGATGATGGTACCATCAGTGCCAAACAATTGGCGGAACGTATCTCCAAAACAGGAAAATCCGCCCGCTATGTAGGTAATTTTGATGAAATATTAGCCTATTTACAAAGCCACTGTCAATCGGGAGATTTGTTTCTCACAGTAGGTGCAGGAGATGTTTACAAAATTGGTGAAGCCTTTCTTGCAGAATAATAAATTGCAAAAGAACTTCCTGCTCAAATGATATCACATTAAAAAAAAGCAGACAGTTTCTCACAAAAGTGATTCCTGTCTGCTTTTTTTTTATTTATGGTAAGGCTCTTTTCGGTTTATTTTCTCAGCCCGATAAATTTGTTCCAAAAGAATCACGCGCATCATTTGATGAGGAAAGGTCATTGGAGAAAAACTTAGCCAAAAATCTGCCCGCTTCATCACCTCTTGGGATAACCCCAAAGAACCGCCAATGATAAAAACCATATGGCTTACCCCACGAACAGCTCTCTCCGCCATAAAGTCCGCCAAGCCCTCTGAGGATAGACTTTTTCCTTCTATCGCCAAAGCCACAGCAAACGTATCCTCTTTTACTGCCTTTAATATACGTAAGCCTTCCTTTTGACGAACCTCGTCTTCTTGGGCAGGGCTCATGGTCTCCGGTGCTTTTTCGTCGGGAAGCTCCACAATTTCCAGCTTCATATAACGCCCCAGACGCTTGCTGTATTCCTCAATGGCACCTCGCCAATAGGCTTCTTTTAATTTTCCTACACAAACAATTGTGACCTTCATTCCTTCACCTATAACTCCACCTTAAATCCTGTAGTATGGCGATAAGCCATATCCATATTAAAGTGCTTTCCTACCTGAATTCTATTTTGTTGGAGAATTTTTTCCACCGTATCAAACGCCAAATGAGGTTCATTGTTTTCTTGACTTAAATGACCTAAAAAAACATGCTTCATCTTTCCATCCACGGCGGCAGAAAGCAGTTCCCCTGCTGTTTTATTCGATAAATGACCTCTGTCGCTTAAAATACGCTTCTTCAAATGCCAAGGATAACTCCCCTTCTGCACCATTTCTTCATCATGGTTAGACTCCAATAAAAGAATTTCACTTTCAGCAATGCTTTCTCTTATCTCATCTGTAATATGCCCAATATCCGTGGCAAGAGTCACTTTTTTTCCTCCGGCAAAAACATTAAACCCCACAGGATCCGCTGCATCATGAGGGATATGAAAAGGCCTAACGCAAATATCATTGATTACGCAATTTTCTCCTGCATATACAAACCGCTTGTTTCCCGGTGAAATTTTACCCAAAGTTTCTTCCATTGCCGCCCATGTTTCACAGGTAGCATAAATGGGAACATCAAATCTTCTTGAGAAAATGCCCGCACCCTTAATATGATCCAGATGTTCATGGGTAATGAACAATCCATCGATGTCATCTCCTGTGAGTTTCAGCTCTGCCAGCCCTTCCTGAATTCTTTTTCCACTGACTCCCGCATCAATTAAAATACGAGTATGCTTCGTCCCCACATAAGTGCTATTGCCACTGCTTCCACTGGCCAGGGTGCAAAATTCCACTGCCAAAAAAATCCCCCCCATTCCATTTCTATATGACAGAAAGCAGGGTTGCCCCTGCTCCATGTAAAAGCCTATGTTTTATAAAAACCCATTCTTCATCTCATATGGGTTTTTGCAAGAACCTTTTTTTGAAGCTCCTTCTCCGCCAAACACTAAGCGTTTAAAAGAATTTCATTTGGCACTTTGTAGTTCTATCATTCTTTGTCCAAAACACGCTGAATGTCCGCACCCAATGCACTAAGCTTCATTTCAACGTCCTCATAACCTCTGTCTATGTAACGAACCCCATCAATTTGAGTGGTTCCCTCTGCAGCCAATGCAGCCAAAATCATAGCAGCACCTGCCCTCAAGTCCGTTGCTTCAACCTTTGCACCCTGATAATGGGGAATGCCCTCTATTGTTGCAATTCTGCCATTAATATCTACCTTCGCACCAAGCTTACAAAGCTCTTCTATATATTGATATCTGTTCTCCCAAACGTTCTCCGTAATCACGCTGGTGCCGTTGCAAATACTTAAAAGTGCCGCCATCTGAGGTTGTAAATCCGTAGGGAACCCGGGATAGCTCATGGTTTTCACATTTACGCCACGCAAAGGCTTATTCGCCATTACACGAATGGAATCGTCGCCTTCTTCCATTTTAACATTCATCTCTACCAGTTTTGCAGTCAATGAGTCCATATGCTTGGGAATGATATTTTTCACCAAAACATCTCCCCCTGTAATTGCCGCCGCAATCATATAGGTACCCGCTTCAATCTGGTCGGGAATAATAGCATATTGAGCTCCATTCAGCTTTTCAACGCCAATAATACGAATCACATCTGTTCCCGCACCTTTGATATTAGCACCCATCATATTCAGATAATTGGCTGTATCAACAACATGGGGTTCCTTGGCCGCATTCTCAATGGTTGTCACACCTTCGGCCATTGTTGCCGCCAACATAATATTAATGGTGGCACCCACACTAACCTGATCCATATAAATAGGTGCACCTACTAATTTATCCGCATAGGCCCTTACAAAACCGCATTCTTCCTCAACCGTTGCGCCAAGTGCACGAAAACCCTTTAAGTGCAAGTCAATGGGTCTTTTGCCAAAGTTACAGCCACCTGGCATTGCAACCTCTGCCTTTTTATAGCGCGCCAACAGCGCCCCTAAAAAATAATAAGACGCTCGAATTCTTTGCACCTCCTCAAAGGTTGCACAATAATCAATGCCCTCCGAGCAATCAATTTCAATCGTATGCTTATCTCTGTGTATACATTTTCCGCCCAACTTCTCAATGGTATTGCAAATACAGCTTACATCCTCAATGTTGGGTAAATTTTCTAAAACGCTTTTGCCGCCTGCCATAATTGCCGCAGGCAATACCGCCACCGCTGCATTTTTTGCCCCGCTGATCATTACTTCGCCCACAAGGCGTTTTCTGCCTTTTACAAGCAATTTTTCCATTCAACGTTCATCCTTCCAAAGAATTGCCAAAGGATTTCCCCTTTGTACACGAAAGCCGGGCTTGTCTTTCTTTTTTATTCAACCAATGGTATTGTATTCGTTGTCGCCCTAACCATTCGAATTATATCACGAAAAATCCTCTGTGGAAAGTACTTTTTCCTACAGGAACATAGAATCCCGGATATGGAAATTTTTCCAGCAAGCATTTACATGTTATGAAAAAGAGCGCTCCCCTACAAATAAGGAAGAATGCAATTCAGCTTGGGCTTAATGAAAATAAATATTGCATTCTCGGAAAAGTTTATAAAACTGATATGAAAGTAAAAATTTTTGCAAAGAAAAAGGGGCGCAATTGCCCGCCCCTTTTCTCCATCATCTTTATTTTTCACCGCTTATCACACAAAATACTATTAGTCGTTCTTTTTTATAATCTGGCAAGTAAATGCATTTACCAAATATGGTTCCCGCTCTTCCATCAGATAAATACGATAACATGGTTCCAGATAAAGCCCTGTTCCTGATATAGCCTTTCCTTGTTCCAACAAATCATAGCCTAATTCTATTTTCTGTATTGCCGCATCACGAGCAGTGTCTCCCTTGTTCCATTCACGCATAAATGTAAGCAGAGCCTCATCAGCCATATAGATATCCTTTTTTTCTTGGGTTGTTCCCGTTATTTCACAATAGGTAAATTCAATCTGATAGATTCCTTCGTCGGATACAAATAACGAAAAGTGATTAGAAAAAATACTTTTATCATTTTCAACAGAAGAAAACTCTATTATCCAGCCTTCCTGAGTCTTTGATACATAGCATAAATCGTTGTTTCCAAAAACCTGCTTCATTTTTTCCATTTTGTTTTCAGCTTGTTTTATCGCATCCTCTTTGCCTAAAGTGTACAAACCTTTTTTGATTGATTCATTGGTAAAGCTCCCGCTATCCCCAGAAAGTACAAGGGTTTTGTTTTCCCCTTTATAAACTGTTTTTGTACCAGGAGAGACCTTTGTTTTTCCCCCATCAAAAAATACCCCTTCCAGATCTTCTTTGTTATAAGTGGGAACCCTTGCCTCCAAACGATTCATTGGTCGGGTATCAATATTCAAGTTGGTGTATAAAGTAATCCCATTTTGAGATAGGACTTGAAAAATCGCCTTCTCTTGAGAAGAGGACATGGAATTATCCTGCCTTTGCTTCATATTCAAGCCTGCCAAAACCACATTAATCACCACCAGCAGAATAATCACAAAGCGCTTTGCCACTGTCCATTCCATGCCCTCACCTCCTTCACTTATCTTCGTTTCTTTTTCTTTACTCCTTAAGATGCACCGTTGGCGGGAGAAAAGGTATCTTTATCGGTTTCTGTAACAAACAAATAATCATATAA
>JAEZPX010000206.1 GCA_023413275.1 Bacillota bacterium
GTAATAACGCCGGACATACCGTAATTAATCACTTAGGAAAATTTGTTTTAAATCTGCTGCCTTCCGGCATTTTGCAGGAAGATGTAGTAAACATCATGGGAAATGGCATGGCAATTGATCTTGAGCATCTTTATCACGAGGTTGACCGCTTGAAAAGCGCCGGCGTAAAAATCACAGCTGAAAACCTGAAAATTAGTGATAAGGCAATCATTTGCCTTCCTTATCATAAGCTATTGGATTGCTTGGAGGAGGATCGCCTTGGGGATGCCAAGTTTGGCTCAACCCGTAGAGGTATCTCCCCCGTTTATGGCGATAAATATATGAAAAAATGCTTACGTATGGGTGATTTGCTCCATCCTGAAACTTATCCAGCTACACTCAAAAATCTGGTAGCTTATAAAAACCTTGTGATTGAAGGTGTTTATCATGCTGCTCCTGTTCAGTATGAAGAAGTTTTGCAGTGGCTGGATACCTTTGGTACACCTTTCAAGGATAACATTATTGATACCGGCTTGTACATTACAGAGGCCGAAAAAACAGGCAAGAAAATTATGTTTGAAGCTCAGTTAGGTGCACTGAGAGATATCGATTTTGGTATCTACCCTTTCACCTCTTCATCTTCAACTATTGCTGCCTATGCGCCTATTGGTGCCGGTGTCCCCAACTTGCAGTTGGATAGTGTTATTGGTATCATGAAAGCTTATTCCAGCTGTGTTGGTGAAGGTCCTTTTACCTGCGAAATGTTTGGTCCAGAGGCAGATGCCCTAAGAGAAGCAGGCGGAGAATATGGTGCTGCGACAGGCAGACCCCGTCGTGTTGGTCCGTTTGATGTTGTGGCAAGCCGTTACGGAATCCGTGTACAGGGATGCAGTGAAATTGCATTGACAAAAATGGATGTTTTATCTTATTTAGACAAGATCCCTGTTTGCACAAAATATAAAATCAATGGGGAAGAAGTGACAGAGTTCCCTTACTCTGCTGTTTTGAAAGATGCGGAACCTGTAGTTGAAACCATGAAAGGTTGGAACTGTGATATCAGCGGTTGCCGTAGTGTTGAAGATTTACCAAAAGAAGCTCTCGATTATATCAAATATATTGAAAAGGCCGTTGGTTGCCCTATTAAATATGTTTCCGTTGGAGCAGAAAGAGATGCATATATTACTATGTTTTAACAACTGAAAATTGAAAGGAGGAGCTTTATGAATCAGATATTGATTATAGCAGGAAAAGAGACGGAGAAAGAAAATTTGGTTGGCCTTTTGGACTACTATTCTTCGTCACAAATTTTCTATGCTTCCAACAGCAAGCAGGCAAAAGAATTAATTGCTTCCGAAACGCCCTCGCTTATTATCATAAATGCTCCTCTGCCAAGTGAATCCGCTCAGGATCTAGCCATTTTTATGACACAAAGAACAGATGCTTCTGTTGTTTTGTTATTACCTGAATCCTATAGAAACATCAAGGAATACAGCGGAGAAGACTACGGCATTCTGATACTTTATAAGCCTTTTAAGCGTTCGGAGTTTGAGCGCACTGTGAAATTTGCGATTGCATTTGAAAACCGTATTGCAAAAATACAGGAAAAAAATAAAAAGCTTCAAAAGCAGCTTACAGAATTCCGTACTGTTCACAGGGCAAAGTGCCTTTTAATTCAGCATCTGCATATGACTGAGCCCCAAGCTCATCGCTATATAGAAAAGCATGCCATGGATTGCAGACAGAGTAAGCTGGAAGTTGCAAACAGTATTTTGAAATCTTATCACGAAATCTAATATGAAACGATTAATGGCGATATCCCGTAAACAGGTATCGCTTTTTCAATTAAAAAACTGTTTCTTTTGTTGATTTAGATGAAAATTCAAAATATAATATGTACAAGATTCAAAAGAAAGCTTCAGAAGGCAAGTCAATTTACCTGAAAGTACTGTTTCATATTCTTTAATTTCATAACCATATAGCCATTGAGAAAAAACTTGTGCAAACGATAGAAACAAGTAATCTTGTGCCTTTAAGGCTTTTAAAACTGCAACCGAACATTCCAACAAATTCTGGAGCTCCTTACTATTAAAATGACAAACATTCAGAACATATAAAAGAAAGGAAGCATTAACATGCTAATAGACATCACATTAAAAATCACACCAAAAATGGTTTCTGATGCCCAAGGAAATGAAAAAAAAACTCTCTTCGGGCATTTGGGGACCCATTTTGATGTTATGAACAAAGAATTCCCTTTAGAATATATGGAGCGAAATGCAATTGTCTTTGACGTTAGCCAAATTGTAAATAGAGAAATTGAATCCCTCGATATTGACTTGAAAAAAGTGAACGGAGATATGTTCGTTGCCTTTTATACCGGATTTATTGAAGAAAAAGGTTATGGAGGCCATGCCTATTTTTCAGAGCACCCCCAACTTTCCGTCGACTTAATCAATGCTTTGGTGGAAAAAGGAGTTTCTATTATAGGAATTGACTTTGCTGGGGTTCGCCGAGGATCGGAGCATGCCCCCATGGATCAATTTTGTGCTGATAAAGGGGTATTCATTGTGGAAAACTTATGTAATCTTTCGGAAGTTCTCAAACATGATATTTATTTTCAAGCCTATACATGCCCAATGAATTTTACGGAGATGACAGGCTTGCCTTGCCGTGTGGTTGCAAAGGTGTAAAAAGTGTTTATTTAATTTATAAGCTTACTAATTACGTTGCATTTTCATTTATGGAAGAGGCATTGTCAAGATACTGTTCTATTCCACCTCTGTGAAGCACATAAAAAGGGACATCCTTAACTTCGATTGGATGTCCCCTTTCATATTATTACCCACTACTTCTCAACGCCTTATTGCTATATTTCATGATTAACAGTTCCACTGCTCCTTCTTCAGCAGATCTTCCTGTTTTAATGTCCAAATCCGTCTTTAGGCAATCCTCAAGTGCCCTTTTCCATTCTTCCTTGGAAAAACGTTTTGCCTGCCGCACATATTCCTTTACAGCAAAATCTCTGATTTCCAACTTCTGTGCAATTTCAACGTAAGTGAATCCATCTTCAAACAAAAGGGAACTGATAAAAATCATGCGAAATTGTCTTGTAATCAAGGAAAGAACCATATAGGGCGATTCTTTTAGAAGTAATAAATTTCGATATATAGAAATGGCTGTTGCTGGCTTTTCCTCCGCCACTGCACGAACCAAATCAAATACCTTTGCCTCCAATGAAGGGGTTGCAACTTTCCTCACGTCCTCCATTTCAATACTACCTTGGTTCCCTTTATAAGAAATCAGTTTTTGCAACTCTCGTATGATATTTTCCATATCACTTTCAACAGTCTGAAGAAAGAACTGCACGACACTGTTCTCAATGGAAACCCCATTTTTACTACATTCTTTTTTCAACCAAGCAGTTAGTTCCTTTTCAGTGGGTGTTTTAAACTCAACCGCTTCTCCAATTTTCGTTATAGCTTTATAAAGGCGACTATTTTTTTCAACCTTCTCTTCTATAAAAAGAATACATACGCTTTCAGGTAAATTTGAGAAATACTCAAGCAATTTCTCACCTTCTTCCTTATTTCCTTTTTGAAAAAAACCACTGTTTTTAATGGTAATCAGTCGTTTATCATTTAGGAAAGGTAACGTATCGGAAGCGTCCATAATTGTATCAGCACTTGCCCGCTTTTCCTCAAAAATATCGTGGTTCATCATCTCGGAACCAGGTGATAATATTGCCTCCATCAGTGCTTTTTCATAATTTTTAATTAAGTAAGTTTCGGAGCCATAAAATAGATAACAACTTAAAAACTCACCGTTTTTCCATTGTTTTTTTAATTCCTTCATATACTGCCTCCCTTTCTGCAACAGCTTCCATTTCATAGCTGCCCTTTGGAGATATTTCCGCTAAAATGGTTCCCTGTTTATCCGTTCGATAAACAGCAATCCTCTGTTCATTCACTCGTTTTAATGTATCTTCATGGGGATGGCCATATCGATTTTCTTTACCGCAGGATACGATACCTACCTGAGGGGCAACAGCCTCTAAAAAAGCATTGCTACTTGAATGTTTTGAACCATGATGTCCCAACTTTAAAATTTGTGCCGAAATATCTACTCCCTTTTCGAGAAGCACTCTCTCGTCCTCCACAGCAGCATCTCCGGTGAACAGTGTCTTGGTACCGCCATATTGGTATTTTAAAACCAGTGATCCATGGTTATCATTATCACCAATAAATTTAACGCCATTGGGAGGATAAAAGCAGGTAATCTCTCCATAGTTCCCCCATTTTGATACGTCATTTTCCTTCACAGTATACAGCATAATCCCCTGTTTTTCCAATACTTCTTTTAAGCCATTCCATTTTTCCATATCAGAACAAGGATACTCCGATAGATATACGGCTTTTGTGGGTACGCTTTGGCAAAGCTCAACAACGCCAAGCATATGATCCGAATCAAAATGGGTTAAAAAAATCCCATCCAATTCCTTAACTCCTAAATACTCCAAATAGGGCTTTACTACTTTCATTCCTGTATTTTTTCCTATTTCTGCACCGAACCAGCCGCCGCCGTCAATCACCACAGCTCTGCCATCGTATGTAGAAATAACCGTTGAATCTCCTTGACCTACATCCAAAAAGGCAATGGTATTTTTATGAAAAAACAATCTATTGCCGAATACGGAAAATCCCAAAACAATCATCCCACAAAGGATTGTTTTTTCATTGCAGAACTTCCTACCGTAAAAACTGCACATAAACAAAAGAATATAATATATCATTATAGTAAGC
>JAEZPX010000250.1 GCA_023413275.1 Bacillota bacterium
ATCCAGAGGTTTGCGTTGGGGGATTACCCAAAAGGAGAGAGGAGAATACAAGGAGCTTTTAAAAACCTTGGATTTAGGCTTGGAAACACGCCTGAGAGCAAAGGTTGGTCTGCTTTCTGGTGGACAAAGACAGGCACTTACGTTATTAATGGCAACGCTGAAAAAACCAAAGTTGCTTTTATTGGATGAGCATACAGCGGCTTTGGACCCTAAAACAGCGGCAAAGGTTTTAGAGCTTTCTGACCGTATTATTGCGGAGCATGGTTTAACTGCCTTAATGGTTACCCATAACATGAAGGATGCCATTGCCCATGGCAATCGTTTGATTATGATGAGTGATGGACGTATTATTCTGGATATTAAAGGTGAAGAAAAGAAGAAACTGACGGTGGAGGATTTATTGCAGAAATTCTCTGTGGCAAGCGGCAGTGAATTTGTTAGTGATAGGGCGCTGTTAGGCTAATCAGATAAAATGGGTTGCGAAATATTGGCTTTGCGCAACCGCATATTCCCTTTAAAAAAGCAAGAGCAAAAATTTTTGTGAATCCTTCCAGGGATGGAGGGAAACGATAGAGACAATCGTTTATACTTCAAAACGTTTTAGTCATAAGCAACCAAGTGTTATTTATAAAGTACGATTTCTTTCTCAAAGAGGTCGTGCTTTTTTATTTTTTTCTATTAATATTTTAGTGAAATTTCAAAATTATTAAGACGTTATCCATATCCAGGAATATAACGAAAGCCTTGCAACATTGGCAGACAAGGTATTTCTTTGGGTTTTTAAGCATAATGTAAACAAACGGTTTTTCGGATGGTGATAAGTTATGGATTTACGAAGGGGCGTGTCTGAGGCTTTAGACTTGCCAAAGGAAATCATGCTGGATTTACCGTTGATTTCCTTAATGGGTCGAGAGGAAATCACGATTGAAAATCATAAAGGGATTTTAACTTACGGGGAGGAAAGCATCCGCATTGGTACAAAGGCGGGCACTTTAAGTATCCGTGGGGAGAATTTGGGCCTAAAGCAGCTAACCACAGATGTATTGGTGATTACGGGGAAGGTGGTTGCTTTGGAATTTTTGACCTGATGGGGTGAGGATTTTGTTTCTGGCATTATGGTATTATTTCCGAGGATATGTTATCATAAAAGTAAACGGTTTTGCCGCAGAGCGGTTTATGAATATGCTTTCTTATCGTGGAGTATATTTATGGGATGTGGAAACCAAAGGCGCTGGGGTGCGTTTAAAAGCACCTATGGGAAGTATGGATACGCTTTCCATGTGTGCGGAAAAAACCGGTTGTAGGCTTGAGGTGCAAGGCTACGGTGGGTTTCCTGCAAAAATTCGACGCTTTCATGGTCGACAGGTTTTGACAGCAGGGATACTGCTGTTTGCCATAGGGCTATATTTTCTTTCGTCCTTTATCTGGGTTATAAAAGTGGAGGGGAATGAAAGAGTAGCTAAGGAAGATATTTTGACCTATTGTCAGGAGTTGGGTTTGAAGCCTGCTGCGTGGAAAAGAGGCATTGATACTGAAAAAATCACAAAAGACATTTTAATTCAATTTCCGGATATTTCTTGGGTTAGTGTAGGGATAAAGGGCACAGATGTTACAATAAAGGTGGCAGAGACCATTCAAAAAGCGGAAGTGGTGGATAAGGAAACACCTTGCGATGTCATTGCAAATACAGATGGTGTGATACTGCAAATCACAGCGGAAAGAGGGACGCCAAAGGTAAAAGAAGGCGATGTGGTCAAAAAAGGAGATGTTTTAATCTCTTCTGAGGTTTTAATCGGGTTGGAAGGTGAGGTACAGCATACGGAATATGTGGCTGCTGAAGGTGTGGTTATGGCCAAAATTTGGCAGCAACTAACGGATGAACTTCCTCTTTCATATGACGAAAAGGTTTATACGGGAGCCACAAAAACCAACCATGTATTAAGTTTTTTTGGTCAGGATGCAGATTTTATTCGTCCATCTTTAGGAGATACTGAGGCTGATGTTGATGTGCTTTTTGAAAAAGATTTAGCATTAGGTGATTTTAAAATACCTATTTCTTTAAAAAAAGAGCAATATAATCTATATACCCTTGAAAAAAGAAGCCGCACTGTTGATGAAGCAAAGGCAGAGCTTGAGGATAAACTAAGAAAAAAGACGGAGCAAAGTGTCAGTATATATGGTAAAATAGAAAAAATTGATGTGCAATACGATGAGTATACCGATTGCGTTCGGGCAAAGGGGCAAGCGGAGCTGACAGAGAGAATTGATGAAAAACAAAAAGTAGAGAAAGGGCGGGATGCCGTAGATGGCACAGACGGAACGAACGATACAAATGGACAATAAGGTGATGCTACCTGTTTTTGGACAGTTTGATGCAAATATAAGAAAAATAGAAAAAGAGTGGGACGTTAAAATCGTAAACCGTGGAGATGATATCAAAATTAGTGGGGAAGAAGGCAGCGTCCATAAAGCTTGGAGTGTTATGAATTCCATTGCAGCTTTGGCCAGAAGGGGTGAAGAAATTACAGATCAAAATCTGAATTATTTTATTACCGCCGCTGAAGAAATGAATTTAGAAGAGGTGGAAAAGGTATACAACGATTTGGTTTGCATTACTGCAAATGGAAGACCTTTAAAACCCAAAACCTTAGGGCAGAAAAAATATGTGGATTTGATTAAAAATAATACTGTTGTGTTTGGTGTGGGCCCTGCAGGAACGGGCAAGACATATCTTGCCATGGCCATGGCGATTACCGCATTCAAAAACAATGAAGTCAACAGAATCATTTTGACCCGTCCTGCTATTGAAGCAGGGGAGAAGCTGGGCTTTTTGCCCGGAGATTTACAGCAGAAGGTAGACCCTTATTTAAGGCCCCTTTATGATGCTCTTTATGAAATCATGGGTTCAGAAAATTTTTTGAAAAATATGGAGCGTGGCCTTATTGAGGTTGCCCCTTTGGCTTATATGCGTGGCCGTACGTTAGACAATGCTTTTATTGTTTTGGATGAGGCACAAAATACTACTCCGGAGCAAATGAAGATGTTTTTAACCCGCATTGGATATGGCTCTAAAGCGGTTATCACAGGGGACTTGACACAGATAGATCTAACTGAAGGGAAGCGTTCGGGGCTGATGGAAGCAACCAAAATTCTAACGGGTATTGAAGGGATTGGTATGATAACATTGACCAATAAAGACGTTGTGCGGCATCCGTTGGTACAAAAAATCATTCTGGCATATGAGAAATTGGAGACCAAGAAGCGGAGTGATCTGGATGGTAAAAAGGACAAAAGAGGTAGATATTAAGAGATATCCCCAGTGGGTATTGCTGGGGCTTGCTTTTGTATTGACAGTGCTTTGCATTGGCATGAGTCCCTATGGGAACTACGAAGAAGTCGTTCAGGTTGGGGATGTGGCAACAAAACGCTACGTAGCACCTCGGGATACTGTGGATGAGGTAACCACAAAAAAACTGCAAACAGCGGCGGCAAACAGTGTTGGGCCAATTTACAAAAATGACATTACAGTTGAGGAGAATAGCACAAAACAAGTCAATGATGTTTTTCAAGAGCTAAACGAAGTAATATTGGACATGAAGAATGGGGATGACTTTTATCATAAGGTAAAGGATGCATCCCTAAAGTTGCCTGTGGTGCTGAGTAATCGTCAACTGTCTGCCTATCAGGCAATGCCTTTATCAAACCGTATTTTATTTGCAGAGGACTGCGTTGGTGTACTGAACCAAATTTATAGTGGAGGGCTTTCGGCGGATGAGCTGGAGCAGGCTAAAGAACAGGTTAGAGAAGGGGTTGGTGCTACCCCTTGGAGTGAAGATTTAAAGGGCATGGCATATGCCATTGTTTCCACGGCGTTGGATCCAAACTTGGTTTTGGATGAAGAAGCAATGGAGGCAGTTAAAGATGATAAGCGCAAGGAAGTAAATGAAGTTCGCATTCTTAAAAATCAGAAGATTGTAGATGAAGGTGAAATCATTACCCAAGACATATATGATAGACTGGTTGCTTTAAAGCTCATTGGACAATCACAAAAGGGTGGCAGGCTTCTTCCTTTTTTAGGCAGCAGTGCCATTGTTGCATTGCTTTTTGGTGCAGTGGGGCTATTTTTTCTATGGCATAAAGGCACTGTTATTTTAAAAAAGAATGAAGTCAGAATGCTATTTAGTGTATATGTGATTATGATTCTTCTGTGCAAGGCTATGGCTTTACTTCCCTATTATTCTTTAATTCCATTAGGACTGTTTGCTATGCTGATCAGTATTTTAATTGGACGGCGCATGGCTCTTTTATTGAATTGCTTTTTTTCTATTGTCGCCTGCATGATTGTTAGTGGGGATGTTGAGTTTTTATCCTATGCTTTAATCAGTGGCTCGTTCGGTGCGTTGCTGATTCAAAAAACAGAAAAGCGTACTTTTGTTGTGCCTGTTGCTGTAAGTATGGCAGTGGTGAATCTGATAACAATGCTTGCGGTTGGTCTTTTTTTCAGAGATGGCTATTCAACACAGCTTATCATAGCTTCCGGATTTGGTGCTTTGGTAGGGTTGATATCTGTAGTGGTTTGTGTGGGCAGTTTACCCTTTTGGGAAAGTGTGTTTGAAGCAAACACTCCCTTACGTCTTTTGGAATTGACCAATCCTAACAATGAGCTTTTGCGTAAGCTAATGATAGAAGCGCCGGGTACATATCACCATAGCCTGATTGTGGCAAACTTGGCGGAGACGGCGGTCTATGAAATCGGCGGAAATACTGCTTTAGCAAGAGCCGGGGCATACTATCATGATGTTGGCAAATTAAAATATCCCATGTTTTTTGCGGAAAATCAAACGGGACATAATCCCCATGATGATATTGAACCAAAATCCAGTGCCCGCATTATTACCCAGCATACAAAAGCAGGCGTGGAGATGGGAATGGAATTTGGCCTGCCTAAGGTTATTTTAGATATTATGAAGGAACACCATGGTACCACGGTGGTAAAATACTTTTATTTTAAAGCATTAAAGGTTTATGGGTCTGAGAATGTAAATGAGGCGGATTATCGTTATGATGGGCCTATACCTACAAGCAGAGAGTCTGCAGTGGTAATGCTTGCGGATACGGTGGAAGCGGCAGTTCGGGCTATGCTGGGTGCTGGAAAGACCTTGGAGGAAGTTGAAGGAGCCATTTATGGTCTGATTAAGGACAAGCTGGATGATGGACAATTAAACCGTAGTGGTTTAGCCATTCATGAATTGGCTAAAATACAAAAAGCTTTTTTAAAGGTTTTCCATGGAATGTATCATGAGAGGGTCAGCTACCCGAAAAAAGAAGAAATCGAAGCGGCTTCCCGCAAGGCGGATTTGGAAATAGAGGAGAAAGATCGTGACAATACTGATTGATAATCGAACAGAGGAGGCTTTTTCCTTGGAGCTTTCTCAAACCATAGAAAAAATAATTACAGATTCCTTGGCTTATGAGGGATTTGAAAAGCCCTGCGAGGTCAGTGTATCCATTGTGGATAACGAAGAAATTCATCAAATAAACAGACAGTTTCGGGATATCGACCGTGCCACTGATGTTTTGAGCTTCCCGTTATTGACTTTTGAAGAGGGAGAAATGCCTGATTTGAATGAAAAAGATGAGGTGCTTTTGGGAGATATTATTATATCCTTAGAGCGTGCCCGTGAACAGGCAGAGGAATACGGTCATTCTTTAAAAAGAGAGATTGCTTTTTTGACCGCCCATAGCATGCTCCATCTTTTGGGTTACGACCATATGGAGGCAGAGGAAGAAAAGGAAATGTTTGCAAGGCAGAGGGATATACTGAAT